>JBATHI010000530.1:0-3161 GCA_049666645.1 Flavobacteriaceae bacterium
ATCAAAGCGATAATAATCAATACTTTTTTCATTGGTTGTTGTTCTATTGGTTAGTGAATTCATTGAGATAGGTTCCCTGGAACCACGTTAATGGTAACACTAATATTCCAATGAACGGAAGCGATAAGGACGAATGGCAGTATCTACTGTCCGAAGTACTCGCAGATGTTATCCAAGGATGCCGTTGTGGGAAAAGTAAAAATCAAATGGTATGAATTCTGCCCAGCAGTTGTACTTTGTGCGATTTGCTCAGTGGAATGACCTTGCGCTTGATTTCGATATGGTGTTCCGCGACCACATCCAATTTAGAGAGGTTTACCAAATAAGAGCGGTGTACCCTTACAAAATTCGATTTGGGGAGTTTTTCCTCCATAGTCTTGAGGGTACAGGTAATTAAATGGCTGTTCGTCTCGGTCACGATTTTGCAATAATTGCGATCGGCCTCCACATAGAGTATATCCAATAATAAAATCTTTTCCATATTGCCGTTATGCCTGACAAAAATACGGTCTGCCATGACCTCCATTTGATCTGCAAGTGGGCCATATCCTCTTTTCTCCTTGATTTGGGCCACCACCAATTCAATGGTCCGCTGTAGGTTCAATTTGTTGAAAGGCTTTGTGATAAAGGCCCATGGGCGCGTTTCCTTCGCCAATGCAAAGGAGGCCTCATCGTTATTGGCCGTGAGGTAGATGATGGGGATGTCCTTAAAATTTTGGATGGCTTTTGCGGTATCAAAACCGTTCATCGTTCCCTTGAGGTTCACATCGAGGAGCAATATATCGGGCGCGTTCGTTTTGGCATGATGCACGGCCTCTTCCCCCCGCGATACAATACCGGTCACCTCATAGCCCAAATTGGTGAGCTGGAGCGAAATGTTGGCTGCGATGATCATATCGTCTTCCACGATCAATATTCGGGCTGTTTCTTTTGTCATCATGCGGCTTTATGGTATTGGAACAGAATGGATACCGAAGTGCCCGGAGAGGTATGGAGCACCATTTTTCCGTCCAACTGTTTTGTCAAAAGGGCGATCAGTTGCGACCCGAAACCGGTGCCGTGGTTGCCCATGGACCCATCATGGCCGACTCCGTCATCGATGACCTCCAGTTGCAGACTGTTTTTGCTCCGTATCAAACCGATCTTTATTTTGCCCTGCCTATGATCTGGAAAAGCGTATTTCAAAGAATTGGTCAGCAATTCATTGACGATGAGCCCGATCGGGATGGCCACGTCAACATCTACCTCCAAGGACTCCATCACCACCTCGATTGCGACCCGGGCATCGGCATCGAAGGCATCCAGCACGTAATTTGAGAGGTCCTTGAAATAGTCCTTCATTTCCACGGTGGCCAAGTCCTTGCCCATATACAGTTTTTTATGGATCATGGCCATACTTTGTACCCTGTGCTGACTGGCCCTCATGGCTTCGAGGATATTGGGGTCTTGAATCTGGGCCGATTGCAATGATAAAAGGCTCGACACCACTTCCAGATTGTTTTTGACCCGATGGTGGATTTCCTTCAGTAGGAACTCCTTTTCCTCATTTTGTTTGCGGAGCAACGAATTGATCTTGAACTTATTCTGTATCGCTTTGTACGCGAGCAACAGGGATATGGATAACAGTACCGCGGTGATGATCAAGAACGCCTGGCTCATTTTTTGTTTTTTGATCTGGCTCTCCTGAAGTTGGATGGTGCTTTCTTTGTTGGCCAAATCAAATTCGGTGCGAAGCTGTGAAATGCGCTGATCGGCTTCAGCGGTGAAGATACTGCGCTGCAGGGTGTCATAGGCCGAAAAGGCATGATAGGCATCCCGATAGTTCTGAACGCCCGCGTAGGCGCTTCCCAGGGCGGCATAGGCTTGGCTCAAATAATAATCGTCTCCAAAATCATCAGAAGCTTCCTGGATGCTTTTCTTTAAATTTTCAATGGCGGAAACATAATCTTTCCGAATGATTTCCAATTTACCCATCGACAACCACGAACGCATGGTCATGAACCTATTGTCCAACAAGGTCGCATATCTTAGCGCATTTTGTCCTGCTTCCTCGGCCTTTTCGAACTCGCCCAAAAAGGCATTTAGGCCTACCAGCGAAATGTAGATATCGCTCAGGTTGTTATAAAAACCATAACGTTCCCCAATGATCAGGGCGTGTTCATAATAGCGTTTTGCCTCTGCATAGTTGCCCTTGGCCAGATAATTATTGCCCACAACGTAGAGGGTAAAGTCATAATCGAGATCGGTGATGCCCCGTGCTTCGAATATCTCGAGCGATTTCAAGCCGTATTCCAAGCCGGCATCCAGCTTCGATTGCTTCCAGAAAAGGTTGCTCAAATCGCTGTATGCCATCGCAATGGCTTTTTTGTCCTCCAGTTGGGTTCCCAATTGTAGGGAAACCAGGGCAAAATCCGCAGCCTTATCCAACCTTCCCCTGCGTTCATAAATGTATCCCCATTGCGTATTCAAAAACGGGAGATCTTTATTGTTTACCTTTTCCTTTGCCGATTCCAAAACCTGCTCCGCTTCCTTTAACTTTTCCATCCGCAATAGAATCGCGGCTTCGGTAATCTGCAACCGACCTTCCCAAAGTTCGTTTTTACTTGCCCTGGTTTGGGCCAAGGCCTCTTGGGTAAATGCCATGGCCTTGACCAAATTTCTGGTATGCCAGTAGTAAGACAGGTCATTGAGGACGGAAAAACGAATGGTATCGACAGCAATTCTGGGATAGGCGCTTTCAAGCGAATCCAAATAGGAGGCACCGAAATTATCGGTATCCACAAAAACCCTTTTATATTGTTTTGATTGGGACAAGTCTATAAATTGGGCAAAAACAGGACTGCTGCTCCAAAGAAGAAAAGCAAAAAACCAAATCATTTTAATCCAAAAGTGCCTCATTTCTTGCTTGGGTTCTCACCTGGGGAAAATGAGTGAAGTTAAATATACAACATTATTGTTAAAATCTGTTCGATAAACAAATAAGGCCGTTCGGACAGAAATCCCCTGTATTCGTCCCAATCGGTTTCCACGTCTGCCCAAAAAGAAGATTATTTATACTTGAATTCAAGGATTTCGTTGACGGCTTGGTTTAAAACCCATGATGATGAAAGTGTTATTGACCGTGATCTGCCCCCTGTTATTTTTATTGAACTCTTGTAAAG
>JBATHI010000531.1:0-4109 GCA_049666645.1 Flavobacteriaceae bacterium
TTATAATAGTAAGGGAGTCTATGAAATCGCTCATTATCAATCGATGGGCCAGGTACAGGTTTGGTATTATCTTTGTTCTAGATCATTTTATAAAAGTAGGACAATTGGGTCTTTGTTTTGCCTAAAACAGGCCAAGATTCTTTTGATATCGTTCTTCAATGACACTAGATCAAATTGTCCTTGGGTATCTCCTAACGTTTCCATCCATGGTCTACAATAATCAATTAAAGCAAACCCCACAATAAATTAACCCTTGAACAACAAAATATTATATTTGCAAAGCAATTTATAAAAGATGATGTTGATTATTCAACTGGTTGCCTTATTTCTTGTTCTTTCCATTGTTTTGTCGCTTATTCCTTTTAAGCGTAAACCATTTGTATTTCTATTTTCATTTCTTTTTGCCATTTTGTTTGTAATTCAGTTAAGCTCAATTATCATAACTGGAGAAATTGCCGATTATAGGTTTTATGAGAATTTCAATCTTACCGATGCGCTATCCGTCGCAGACTTCTTCGGTCATGAAGGTCTGCTGATTGCTGGGGCCTTAATGATTGTTGTTCCACTCATACATTGGCTGGGATATTTGCTCAGGGTAAAATTGAGGAAAAAATTATTGTTGTTCATAAGCCTGTTCATCGGGCTATCTGTTTTAAGTATAAGCGGGGGCATAATCAACAACGCCTACGCTACCATGCGGCTAAAATTTACGGGAAGCGCCTCATTTACTGATGCTTTGGCCTCCTTAGAAATTAATACACGGGGGTATGTTTTAAAAAATGATATCAAAGCTACAAGGGGCAAAAATATAATAGTCTTATCACTGGAATCACTGGAAAAGGCCTATTTGGAAGAGCCCTTAAAACAACTAACCCCCAATCTATCGAGTTTGGCCGACAAGCATACCTTTTATAGTATGAAGCAATGCCCAGGGGGTAGCTGGACATCAGGCTCGATGTATACGGCCATCACTGGCGTTCCAGCCTTTTTTGGGCTACATGGCAACAGCGTTTTTCAAAAGAGCTATGAAAGTAAGCTAACATCTTTGGCCGATGTACTTAAAAAAGCAGGTTATGATCTTCAATATTTCATTGGGAAGAAAGAATACTCCGGGATTGATGACATGCTGCAAACACTTGGATTTACAGTGAAGTCTGAAAATGATTTCGTGGAAAAATATGAGGAAGTAGATTGGGGTATACAGGATATGGATCTATTTGCCGAATTCAAAAAGGAACTGCTTCTTAAAAAGGGTTCTCAACAACCATTTGCCCTTTTTTTGTCTACCATTTCAACACATTTCCCCGACGGTGTGCCGGATAAACGAATCGATAGCCTTTTGCCACCCCAAAAAAGTCGAATGGAGCTCATGGCCTCAGCAACCGATTTCTTTGTGGGAAAACTGATCGAATTCTTGGAAAAGGAGGAAATGCTGTCAAATACAGTCTTTTATATTTACCCCGATCATCTGCTCATGGGGAACAAATCCAGTGTGTTGGGCGATTTTGGCGAACGGTCACTTTATCTGTTGACCAATGCAGACAGCGAAGCAATTGGTTATCCGGAAAGTGATGCCATTTTCCAAATAGATATCCCTAAAATCATTTTGGATGGCGCCGGAATACAGCACAATGCCAAATTCTTGACCGATTATATCCAGGACAGCGATAAGAATGCATTTCTTGCCAAAAACGATAAGCACATTCTGCAATTAAATGATGCTTCACTTAAGGTCTTAAACTGTATGGATGGCATTTTCCTGACATTGAATGATGGAAAGGATATTTTTGAAATCAGGAACAGTGAAGGCCTTTTGGTTCACTCTGGAAAGATGCCTGATAAGGGCTTCTGCCAACGCGTACTTTTTGATGCAAATCTTAGGCCACTAACCGATTTTACAATTGATTTTTCAAAGGTTCTCAATGATCCAAATGCAGTTACTTATTTGGACATTTTTAACACGAACAACATGCTTCATGCATCACTAAAAGGAGAATATCATTTTGGCATAACAAAAAATGGACCAAACAAGGTTGTTTTTAATGAGGAAGACCTTGCACTTTTACATGATATCAAATTGTTTGATGACGTGCAAAACACAATTGTACTCAAGAGTAATGGTTGGAATGCCAAAAAACCCAGTAGTTTTAGCCTACGAGGTAAAGAAGAAAGAATTTCTAGAGGGCTAACACTGATTAGCTTCAATTCGGAAACAACCTATGAGTTCCAAACATTCGACACTTACGGCAGTGAAGATGACACGAGGGCTCTACTAAAAGTACTTGGGCAAATAAAGAAAGGCAATTCTAAATTTATTTTGCTGGCCCATGATTCAGCTGCCAAAAGCCTCCTATTTATATCGGAATCCCTAAAAAAGCTAGGTTTAGTAAAACTTAGCACACTCAAAGATAGACAAGCGTATATCGGGCATAATCTCGAGGGAGAGCCATTTGAACTCTTAGATAATTACGGTCTTAAGCTAAATCTGTCTTTCCCCAAAAAAATCACAAACAGTAACGTATATTTTAGGTCTGAAGGCATAGCGTTTGAACCCAAAATAGATCGCTATATTGCCCATGCCGGTGGAACTATCGATGGTTTGAAGTATACCAATTCCAAAGAGGCTATGGATTATAGTTATGAGCAAGGCTTCAGACTTTTCGAATTGGACATCATTGAGACATCAGATGGTAAATATGTGGCTGCGCATGACTGGGGCCATTGGGCAAAAGAAACCAATTTCAAGGGTGAGGTACCCGTTTCTAGGGAAGCGTTTCTAAAACATAAAATCCGTGGCAAGTATACGGTTCTGGATATGGACGCTATTAATTCTTGGTTCAAAACCCATCCGGACGCCATCTTGATAACTGATAAAATAAATGATCCCAAAAAATTTTCCGCCCAATTCGTTGGTAAAGGACGGTTGATGATGGAACTTTTTAGTCTTCAGGCAATCGAGGAAGCGTCTTTGAATGGTGTTATTGCGGTATGTTCCGAAACCCCATTAAGTCAGATCAAGGGCGATGTTGTCGCCTACTTTAAACGCCACAAAGTATCACATGTAGCCCTTTCCAGAAGGAATATTGCCAATAAAGGGGCTTTACTCAGGAAATTCAGGGAGAACGATATCAAAGTGTATATATATCACGTTAATTTCGATCCAGGCAAGGATGAAAAGTACGTTTTTGAAAATGAGATAGGAATCGTTTATGGCATGTATGCCGATCAATGGATTAGCGAATTTTCCACCAAAAAGGATTGAACATTGAAGCGCATTTTCTTTATCATCAACGAATTGTCCCCCATGGCCCGATCGGCCGGCCATTCAATTCCTGCATACTTTAAAGACGATGCGGACATCGACTGCCAGGTGAGGTACTCGACCTATAAAAAACATGCCATTGCGCTGACCAAGGAGGCCATTGCAAATGGGGCCAACGTTGTCGTTGCGGTCGGTGGCGATGGTACGGTGAATGAAGTGGCCCGATGTCTTGTAAATTCCCAAGTAATCTTAGGGGTGCTTCCCATAGGATCGGGAAACGGGCTGGCGCGGAATTTGGGTATCCCGGTTAAATTGAAGTTGGCCATGGCGGTGCTGAAAAAATTTGAGACGCGCAAAATCGACATCGGTCAGGTCAACGATTTTTACTTTTTTTGCAACCTGAGCATTGCTTTTTCCGCCCATGTTATCCATAACTACCACGCGATTTCCGGGAGGGGCTTCCTGGCCTATTCAAAAGCGGTGGGCAAAACGCTTCGACACTTTAAATATGATCCTATAGAACTTCTGGATCAAGGGGTAAACTACCATGCCACTCCATTTATCTTTTTGATTTCAAACACCAATCAATTGGGATATAACAAAACATTGACACCAAATGCCAGTCTGTATGATGGAAAGTTGGATTTTATTCAGGTAGAGCGGTCACATGTCGTCGCTTTATCTTTCTTTATGCTTTTTGCCTTTTTCAAAATTTTCCCGCCTTTTTTTAATGTACAACGAAAACAATTGACCTCAATGGACATTATGCCCAAACGCTTCCCAATAAAACTTCAGCTCGATGGCGAAATGCTGTGGTGGGCAGAAAAGGAACCGCTTAGGGTTCGGG
>JBATHI010000532.1:0-1834 GCA_049666645.1 Flavobacteriaceae bacterium
CACACAATATAAAACAGTTGGGGTTCAGTGGTTTGCGAGGGTTTGGTTCTCGCTTCAGCATTCTTGTCGGTGGACAAGCACGCAGCCCGAAAACCCAACCGTTTCATATTGTCAAACGTTGGCTGTAATTTGATTAAACAATAATCAAGATAGAAAATGAATTCAGATAAGCGGATTTCAAGAAATGCCGGTATTTTAATCCTAACTGGGATGCTTGCTGGAATAATAAGTGTTGTTCCTTCTGTTGAAAGTGTTGATTACCTCAAAGAATCATTTCCTAATAGAAACCAAGTGTTGATAGGTGCAATATTCCAATTTCTATTGGTTCCTATCTACATTGGATTTGCACTAGTTTTATATAAACCACTTAAAACTCATAAAGAAAATAGTGCAGTTGGATTTGTAGGATTTCGGCTAATTGCTGGTGCATTTCAAATTTTTGGGGTGATTTTACTTCCATTGTTCATTTACCTAAGTAAGACTTATTTGAGTTCAATTGACGAAACTTTGTTGTATTATGAGAATTTAGGTAAAATGTTAAAGATTATTAGAGATTTGACTAATCATTTTGGGGTGATGGCAGCAACCGGATTAGGAAATTTACTCTTATACTACATACTTTTTAGCGGAAAATTTATTCCAAAATGGTTGTCCATATGGGGCATATTTGGAAATGTCCTTATAATATTTGCAAGCTTTCTTGTATTATTTCAATTGGTTGACGTTATCTCAACTTCTTATATCGCTATTACTATGCCTTTAATTCTTCAAGAATTAGTTTTTGCAATTTGGCTAATAACCAAAGGATTGAGTTTGGAATATATAAACCGGAGCAAAACGAATTAAGAAATGGAAGAAGAACAAATCATAGAATGGTTGCTTAAAGGTGATGTTTCAATACAATACCAGGTTTACCGTGATTTGTTAGGCATTGACAGAAAAGATTTACAAGACAGAATTATAAATGAAGGTTGGGGAAAGCAATTTTTATCAGAAAGAAAACCAAATGGACATTGGGGTGATCGGTTTTATCAGCCTAAATGGATTTCAACCCACTATACCCTTCTCGACCTTCGCAACTTGAATCCAAATCCGAACAACAAACTTGTAAAAGCAACCATAGAGGAAGTATTGTATACTTCGAAAGCTGAAGATGGTGGAAGACAACTTGGACCATCCACATCTCACTATAGTGATGTTTGTGTAAATGGAATGTTTTTAAACTATGCCTCTTATTTCAATACTCCTGAAAAGGAATTGCAAACGATTGTAGATAGTCTTCTCAATGAAATAATGTCTGATGGTGGTTTCAATTGTAGGACGACAAGAAGCGGGGCAAGTCATAGTTCTTTGCATTCAACAATCTCAGTTCTTGAAGGACTGTATGAATTTCATAAGTCAGGATACCCTTATCGAATGAATGATATTCAAACTGCCAAAACGAGTGCAGAGGAATTTATCCTTATGCATCAGTTGTTCCTCTCTGACCACACTGGCAAAATCATTAACAAGGAATTCTTAAAAATGCATTATCCAAGTAGGTGGAAGTACGACACTCTCCGCGCATTGGACTACTTTCAGTATTCTAAATGCAAGTGGGATGCAAGGATGGAACCGGCAATACAGATATTAGAGGAAAAACGAAATAAGACCTCAGCTTGGAATTTACAAGCGAAATATCCTGGACAGGTTCATTTTGAAATGGAAAAAGCTGGTAAACCAAGTAGGTGGAATACGCTAAGAGCTTTGAGGGTAATGAAGCATTTTGAAAGAAATAAAAAACTACAGCCAACAAAAGCTATAGCGCATTAAAACGCGCCATAGCCAAAACGTT
>JBATHI010000533.1:0-18827 GCA_049666645.1 Flavobacteriaceae bacterium
GGCTCAAACAGCCCTCTTTGAAATGCAACCATCGCGTCGGTTTATTTTGCTTCCATGATTTTGGTGCTGATGTAGGCATTCGACCGAATGATTTTTCCCTCATCGTTGAAATCGTGAATATATAGGGCCGGCATTACTATTTTTTTACCGTCCGATTTACGGGTCATTCTGAATTTCCACCAGGATTGTACCGTTTTTGAATCGCCAAGATCATATTCCAAATAATCCGGATAGCCCACCACATCGATACTGCTGATGTCAAAAGTTTCCCAGACCTGGGCGTTGCGCTCCTTTACCTGATCAAGGGTCAAGGTTTCCCCGTCGGGCACCTCCAGCCCTGTGAAACGGCAATCCGGGGCAAAATAGCTGTACGCCAGATCCAGGTCCTTATTTTCGAAGGCACTCATCATGCGCCTTACTTTGTTGATATTATCATGGTGATCGTATAGGGTCCCGTTTTTCCTGTCACCATAGCTTCTTCTGACCTCTTGCCAAACATTGTTATTGTTGTACGTAATCAGGGTTTTTATTTTATTTTCCTTGTTGAACTGTAAGGCATGCTGCATGGGCATGTCCAATTTAACCCCGGTTTCATTATGTACCCCGCTCATATCGTTCCAGGTCTGAACCCAAATGGTGCCATCTTTGTATTCCAATGCATCGGGATATGCTTCTCCGCTCGGTTTCATGGATATATATGAGGTGTTGTCTTTCAACCACTTCACCTGGTTCAAAAAAGCTTCTTTGTCATTGCCCTTATTGTCTTTATTGGTGTTATTGCCGTTATAGGCTTTAAAATCGTCCGCTAAAAAAGTGGCTACTTTATCCGCGTCTCCCGCCATGTAGGCGGCGAGCATTTCATTGGTCATATCTATGGTGGGATGCTTGATATAAATGGTCCCGTTTTTTTCTTTTTGAGAAGTGCCTATTGCGCAAATAAACAGCAAGATGGGTAATAAAAATTTTTTCATCATAATATTGGTTTAAGGATTAAAAGGTTGAGGCTATCGTATGGTAGCCATTATTCCAAAGAAGATGATTTTGAATCAAAAATTCATTGAAGGAAGGACGAAATGACGGTAATAAGGTCCGAAACCCCGTATTTTTTTATCCAGCGGCTAGGGTATCGGTTCATCTTTATGTACTATAGCTTTGATAAATGAAATGTTGACTTTGGGACAACCAAAAAATTGGTATCTTTCGTAAAGAACAGCCCATTGCGGTCAATCCATTATTTTATGACACTATACCAAACCAAAACCTTCTCCACTGGCCCCAAATGGTTGTTCATATTGATTTTTATATTTGTCGTTTCCTGCAAGGATCTCAAGAATGAGGCCAACGATGACCCATTGGCCATGGAAGCCCCAGAGGAGGGTTTTGTGCCCATCTTCGATGGTAAAACCCTGGAAGGTTGGCAAGGCGACCCCCAATACTGGCGTGTGGAGAACGGGAATCTGGTGGGCGAAGTCACCCCCAGTACCCTGCTTAAAACCAACACTTTTATTATTTGGCAAGACGGACAATCTTCTGATTTCGAATTAAAACTGGAGTTCCGCATTGCGGAAAAAGGCAATAGCGGTGTTAATTACCGAAGTGAGCTGGTTGATAGCATTCCCTACGCCCTTCGTGGTTACCAGGCCGATATCGATGGAAGAAACACCTATACCGGCCAAAATTACGAGGAACGAAAACGCACTACACTGGCCTATCGCGGGGAAAGTACCATCATAAATTCACCAACAGGTACCGAAGCCATGGCATCGCTGGGGGCCAATATCAAAAACAATGCCTGGCAAAACAGGGATGTGGTCGGGTCTTTGGGAAATATCGATTCCCTCAAGGCCAAAATCAATAGTGAAGCCTGGAACCAATGCCGGTTGGTGGTGAAAGGCAATCGCCTACAACATTATATCAATGGCATCTTGATGAGCGAAGTGATCGACAATGATACGATCAATGCGAAATCGAGCGGCTTGCTCGGACTTCAAGTGCACGTGGGACCTCCGATGCAGGTTGAATACAGAAACATTGAATTGAAGCAACTATAAATAAGCAGTACCGGCCCTATTCACAATCTTTGAATGCCATCTTTTCAAAGGAAATGGATGATGGCCCCAAATGTATTTTGACCGATAATTTCACCCTATGAAGCCCATTGTACAAATATCACTCGACCTCACCAATATCGATGAGGCCCTGGAGACCGCCGCCATGGCCCTGCGGGCCGGCGTGGACTGGTTGGAGGCAGGAACGCCGTTGATCTTGGCCGAGGGGCTGCACGGGGTTAGAAAGTTGAGGGAAGCTTTCCCAAATGTACCGATCGTTGCCGATCTTAAAACGATGGACGGAGGCTATTTGGAAGCGGAAATGATGGCCAAGGCCGGGGCCACCCATGTGGTGGTGATGGCCAGGGCGCACGAAGAAACCATCAAGGTTGTGGTGCAGGCGGGGAAAGATTATGGTGTTAAGGTGATGGGCGACAACCTGGGTTGCCCCGATATGGTGGAGGGGGCTAAATGGCTTGAAGCTTTGGGCTGCGATTTTATCGTACACCATATCGGCTACGACGAAAGGCGTGGAATCGCGGCAAGGGGTTTGCCCATGCCCAGCCCATTGGACCAACTTAGGGAAATCGTTGACGCGGTTAAAGTTCCTGTTCAG
The DNA here is from genome assembly GCA_049666645.1 of Flavobacteriaceae bacterium. Taxonomy (GTDB): domain Bacteria; phylum Bacteroidota; class Bacteroidia; order Flavobacteriales; family Flavobacteriaceae; genus Pelagihabitans. The sequence continues at coordinate 2,665 of JBATHI010000533.1, forward strand.
GCCGTGGGCGGACTCACCCTGGAACAAGCCATACGATGCCCGGAGTTCGGTGCGCCGCTCGTGGTACTCGGAGCGCCGTTGACCATTGATGCAGATGCCTTTAAAACGGCCGATGGGGATCTGGAGGGTTCATTGCGACTTATTTGTAAAAAAATACATGCTTACGGCGAGGTACCGATGAAAAACAACTAAATAGACCAATTAAAACAAATGATCAATTATGGATTCGATTGCCGTTGTAAATTTTGCCCCGGAAAAAGGAAGTGTCGAAATAAGGGAAGTGGCCCAACCCCTGATCGGGGCAGATGATGTTTTATTGGAAGTCGCCAATGTCGGGGTTTGCGGGAGCGACCTACATCAATGGACGGCAGACCATAGTTGGCCCGTAAACTACCCCGTAGTGTTGGGACATGAATTCGGCGGCAACATCGTAGCACTCGGCAAGGGTGTGAACGGATGGAAGGAAGGGGACCGGGTGGTGAGTGAGACCGCCGCCGTGATCGATATCCATAGTCCGCTGTCAAGGCAAGGACTATATAATCTAGACCCATCAAGGAAAGGGTTTGGGTATGGAGTAAATGGGGCAATGACCCGTTTTGTTCGGGTACCGGCCCGCTGTTTGCATCGTGTGCCGGAAAACCTGCCTTTTGAACAGGCCTGCTTGACCGAACCTTGTTCCGTGGCCTATAATGCCGTGGTCATGAATTCAAAAATAAAACCGGGAGACCGGGTGTTGGTCATCGGGCCAGGCACCATTGGTATATTGTGTGCGGCCATGGCCCGCTTATGTGGGGCCGATGTAGCCATAGTGGGCCTTGAAGCCGACAAGAATCGCTTACAGATCGCCAAGCACTATGGTTGTGATACCATTATTGGCGATGCCACGGCATGGGCCGTTGAACAGGATGGACTCGGGGCCGACTGTGTGATCGATGCCGCCGGAGTGAGCCATACCTTAAAAAATGCACTTCAATGGGTAAGGCCAAAAGGCCATATTACCAAAGTAGGCTGGGGCCCTACGCCATTGAATTTTTCCTTGGACCCCCTTGTTCAGAAGAACATTACCTTACAGGGCAGTTTTAGCCACAATTGGCCCATATGGGAAAAGGTACTGCATTTAATGGACAGCGGAAAACTGGATGTAAAACCCATTATTGGAGGTGTTTGGGCCCTAGAAGACTGGCATAAGGCTTTTGAGCAAATGCACTCCGGTAAAGTCGTTAAAAGTGTACTTAAACCCAATTGATCCGCCATGCGCTTAAAGAATAAGGTTATTTTGGTGACAGGTGCCTATACCGGGATTGGAAATGCCATCGCCCAGGCTTGTGTGAACGAAGGAGCCAAAGTAGTGGCCAATGGCCTTCAAGAAGATTTGGCAGCGAAAGTGGTGGCCCAATTGGGCGTCAAAAATGCGGTACATGTCACCATGGATATAACAGTTGCCAAAGCACCGGAAATATTGATGGCCACTGCCCTTGATACATTCGGTCAATTGGATGCCGTGGTAAACAATGCCGCCATCGTCGCCTCTTCGAACATTGTCAATACGACAATGGCATTTTTTGAAAGGATGTTGGCGGTCAATACCCTCGCTCCTTTTGCCATCATCCAAGCAGCCCTACCGCATTTAATCGAAACCAAGGGATGTGTGGTGAACATCGGCTCGATTAATTCATGGAGCGGGGAACCCAATCTTTTGCCCTACAGCATCTCAAAAGGGGCCTTGATGACCATGAGCCGAAACCTTGGCGACAGTCTTTTTCGGGATTACGGCGTTAGGGTGAACCAGATCAATCCAGGTTGGGTATTGACGGAAAACGAAAAAATAAACCAGCGACAACAAGGGATGGATGACGACTGGTTCAAAACCTTGCCTCCATTATATTCCCCCGCCCATCGCCTGTTCGCCCCCGAAGAAATTGCCGAAGCTGCCGTTTACCTGCTTTCAGATGCTTGTGGCCCGCTCAGCGGCCAGGTACTGGAATTGGAACAGTACCCGATGATCGGACGCAACCCTCCGAAAAAGTAATCCCGCAAATAAAAGTATGCCAAAACTAGCCGTATTTCCAAAAGCATTTATGCAGGCCCTCTGCAAAGATGGCAGCATGAAGGTTTCCGAATGGATCGAACTGGCCGGGAAACTGCCGGTAGACGGACTTGAATGGTATGCCGGATTTTTGGAAATGCGGGAAAGATCGAACTGGGACCTCTTTCGCCGGCAAGTGGAAGATATGGGCAAGACGATTCCCATGATGTGCTGTTCGCCAGATTTTACCCACCCCGATGCCGGCTTTCGACGCAGGGAAATTGAGAAACAAAAGCAATGGATAGATATGACGCACGTCCTGGGCGGGACGTATTGCAGGGTGCTATCAGGCCAAAGGCGCCCCGGACTGACTTTGGATCAAGGACTTGATTTTGCAGTAAAAGGTATTGAAGCCTGTTTGCCTTATGCACAAGTGTTGGGAATTACCCTGATTTTGGAAAACCATTATAAGGACGATTTTTGGGAATATCCCGAATTTGCCCAAAAAATGGATGTGTTCAGTGCCTTGGTCAGCCGTATCCAGCATCCCAATTTCGGTGTGAATTACGATCCCAGCAATACTTTTTTGGCCGGAGAAGATCCATTGGAACTACTTTACAAGGTCTCAACACGGGTTGTGACCATGCATGCCAGCGACCGTTATCTCATCGCGGGGACCGTTGAAGATTTGCGGAAGGAAGAAAGCGGTGCCCTAGGTTATGCCAAAAGACTGAAACATGGGGAAATCGGTAAAGGTCTGAACGATTATGATGCAATATTCACCGAGCTCAAACGGGTAGGTTTTGATGGTTGGATCAGCATAGAGGATGGTGTTGACGGCATGGATCAATTGGAGCGAAGTGTTGCATTCCTAAGGCGTAAAATAAGGAAATACTGGCCTTCTTAGGGCAACGAAAAACGCAACTTCAATTATTTGCCATCGGAACTCAGTGAGGTAATGGGCGTCAACAAAAGCTTGCGAAACTCAACTTCCGAACCTTCGGCCTGAACGGCAATCTGCCCACTTTGGACCGTTGCCTCATACCCGTAATTCACCAGCTCTCCATTGACCCAAACCTTTATTTGATCTTTTAGGCATTCCACTACCATGCGATTCCATTGCCCCAGGGGTTTTTCAGAGCCATCGGTCAAGTTTTTGATGCGCCTTTCCTTGCCTTCTGTAATGCCCCAGTCGGCTTTTGGCCCCCTTCTTTCCTCCATGTTATCGGTGGTGATGTTCTGTACGATGCACCAAAAATCGCCTGCGTTTTCGTGCATCATCTGTACTTCGATCGATTTCGGAAACATTTTATAAAGTGCCCTAGGGGTGGAGGAATGTACCAATACGCCGCAGTTACCGGGTTCCCCGGCAAACCTGTATTCAATTTCAAGTCGATAGTCTTGGTATCGGGCATCGGTGATCAAATGGCCCTGGGGCGTTCCCAAACTTACCAGCATGCCATCCCTCACAATAAATGGATTGATGGTACCGGGAATACTGTCCATCTCGGGTACATCCACATGCCAACCATCCAGGTTTTTTCCATTGAAAAGTTGTATCGATTCCACTTGTGGGCTGCAGCCCACCAAAGCGGTTATGGATACAAAAATGGCAAATAGAACAGGTCTGGGTTTTGTCATGATCGATAGATTTAAAATATCTTGAAGATATCTATTAATTCTCAAAATATTAAATCGTTTCTATCAATTATGTTTTAATGGAGACTGCACAACGTTCTAAAAATTCCACGGCGGCAATAAAAAAGGCGGAATAGTGATATTCCGCCTTTTCAAGAAACGCATCGATTTCTTATGGAACGGGTTCCAATGTGGCATCCAAAAGGGTATTATTGGCCGCTGTGATAGACACTCCTTCAAAGGTCTTTGGTTCAAAACCATCGCTTTCAAACATGATGGTATAAGTGCCCGCCATTAGTCCCATGACCATATAGCCCCCGGTTTCATCGGTTATACTCGTGGTATTCTCGGAACCATCGGCATTTAATATGGAAACCGTAACCCCTTCCAATCCGAGAAGCGATTCATCTTCCTGTAGGGAAGAAACCGTTCCTTTTAAGGTGCCTGAGGTGGAGAGGTTGCTCGCTTTGATCACCGGTTTAAAATTGAATCCCTTAATACCTTCGAGATCGTTTGAACCACCCTTCGCGACAAAAGACCTGCATACATCGAAATCTAGCAATAAATCTGCCGATAATCCTCCCATGACCATCAAGGCCGGCTTGATGAATATTTTGATTCCCGTTTGTGAACCACTGGGAACATTCAGTTCAAATTCTGTACCGTCTTTGAGCACCACATTTACCCCTTTTACATAGACACGAAGTAAATCGTATATCCCTTCGGGAACATCCAATTCTGCTAATTTGGCCGTTACACCATTTCTAAGGTCTAAGAGGTTTACGGTATATTCCGTTTCCATTATAGTGATGAATTTGGCACCTTCATCCTCCTCCATATCATCACCATGGGTACCCTCCGTCGAGTCATCATTTGATTCTTCCTCCTCGACGTTCTCCATATCTTGTGCTAAGGAAGCACTTCCTTTATAACGCGCTTCAATTTTGTAGACCGTGACATTTGCTTCCGTCACCAAATCTGAAGGAAAGGGCGCATCTGTAAGGAGCACCGTTAACCTGCCCATGTCTGAAGCCGAATCGTTGCTGTCTGTGCAACCGACAAAAATTAAGATTGAGGCTAAGGCAATACTTAGTAGGAGTCTGGATTTCATCTGTAGCTTTTTGTGTTGAACTTAAATTGGGTTTCTTGTACTTTATTGGGTATAAACACCTCAAAGTAAACCAAACCCTACCTTCTATACAGTATTTTTGACGAATTTTCGATGAAATACAATTTTGAGCACATTTTATTCCGATGGAAAAACGGAGTGCCTTATAAGAACTTGCCCAATAAAATTAATGGAAGTTTATTTTTGTGACTCCGCTCACATGGTGGGTTACGGAGTCGTTTACCCATTTTAAGGGAACCGGTAAACAGAACCATTTAATACGCACAGCTTACCAGTCATTGGTTCAATCGCCAATATAATTTGAAGATAGATCGGTTGGCTTTAATATCCTTAAATCCCTTTCACCTTTACGAAATCCTTTTCACCTTTACGGCGTTCATGCCACGATTCCCTTTCTCCAATTCGAAGCTCACCTTGTCATTTTCCTCGATGCTATCGATCAAACCACTTACATGGGTAAAGTACTTTTCATTGTTTTCGGTATCGATAATGAATCCGAAACCTTTGGAATGGTCAAAGAACGATACTTTGCCATTGCGAACGGGATCGAAGGGCTCCACATCGCCTTCTTCTTTCTTGGGGATGCCCAACACGATACTTTCTGCGTCGACCTTTATTTTTTTGCTGGGATCCGGTGGGGTATCGGTCAAATTACCATCATGGTCGACATAGGCGAATTGTATTCCTCCACCACTTGCCTTGGCCTCAGCCTTGCGTGCAAGTTTTTTCTTTTCCTTTTCTTCCCGTTTCTTGCGTCTTTGTTTTTCCTTTTCGGTTTTGTTATAAGTCTGTTGCGATTTTGCCATTGGTTTTTATAATGCTTTTAAGTGATGTTAAAGCGTCGTTGAAACCTACTGGACGAATGATATGGAAAAGAAAAATGTAAACCGGGTTTACGTAATATTTAGCCAGAGCGATCGCAGTAAAGCACCAAGAATATAGCTTTAATCGTTTACGAAGATAAGGCTTCCGAGTCAATTTTCAACCAGCTTTTTTTGTATTCTGCCCGAACAGTGACCATAATTCATCAAAAAGCAATTTTTTGACCGTGTTTACTCTTATCTATATCCGGAGTTATTGGGTATCCCTACCAGCACCCACATCTGTTTCCCAAGTTCATGGTTCCAAGTCCCGAAATCGAGGTTTTCCTTGACCACATCAAAGCCGCTTTGCCGCAGGTCAACTTTTACGAATTCCGCCGACAAGGTATGTGACGCTGCCTGTGCTTCCCTGTCCTTCCCTTTGGCAAAATCCTTTAATTTTTCCAAAATGAGTAGGCGCCCTCCTGGTTTTAGCGACTTTTTAATATGGGACAAGAACCTTTCGTAATCTTCAATTTCATGGTAGGTATCTATCAGGAAGACGGCATCCAGTTCACCTAGCGGAAGTTTGGGGTCATCCCCATCGCCCAAAACCACGGTGACATTACCAACATTTTTTTCCATTAATCGCCGTTTGAGCTTGTCCAGGCGGGATTGGATCAGGTCAACGGCATATACATTGCCATTCGGGCCCACCTTTTTCGTCAAATGGAAGGTAAGATAGCCTTCATGGCATCCCACGTCGGCCACGCGGTCGCCATCAACCACTTCGGCCATTTCCATAAGGTCGGGCACCTTCATCCATTGATCCCTGTCTTTCCAATCCGAATTGGTATACTGTGAAATTAACGGATTGTAGACTAAAAAACACAAAATGAATATCTTACCAAATCGCATTGACCTAAGATACGGCCAATTTTCAATGAGCACAATAGACTATCTTTGAAGATCAATAGGCTTATGGAAAAAACCAATTTGTGAACTTACTCGATGTATCGACCCTTTTATGCGGATTTTCCTTTGCCTACTTTGGGTTCAGCTGTTTGAGATCAAAATATATGCGGTCTGAATTTACCAGATATGGCCTGGCCGGCAAGCGCGTTCTGGTGGGCTACCTGCAGATTTTGGGTGGGATTGGACTATTATCGGGCTGGCTCTTCTCCCCTGTTTTGGGTAGCTTGGCCTCCCTCGGGCTGTTCCTGTTAATGATCTTGGGATTCGGGCTGAGGATGAAGATCAGGGATGGGTTTTGGGCCTCGCTTCCGTCCTTGCTCTATGCGGTATTGAGTGGCGGACTGTTTTGGGCATATTTGATGCAGGCCATTAAAGCCTAAACGGCTAAGAATTTGTCATGGAAAGCGATGACAAGGCACATGGCCAGGAATAGCAGTGCTGGGAATGACTTTTTCAATGGATCCCTTATTTTGATGTGCATGGCGATGGAACCTAATAAAAGAAGGGCCAATCCTAGGGCCGCAGGTTGTCGCAACATCGGATACCATATGGCGGACAATAACAACAATGCCAATGCCACCTTCAGCGTGCCAACCAAATAACACATCCAAACGGGGAGTCCGTAAACCTCAAACTCCTCTATAATGGTCTTGGCATTCCCACCGCGCCAAGGAGTGCTTTTCTTGTTTTGGACCAACCATACGTTTAATATACTGATCGACACGATTACCTGAAGCGCTATAATAAAGTAGTCCATCTTGCCTTATCTTTTAGAAATTGAGAACAATGTACAGAAAATTTCTTTCTTAATCCAGTGGTGGCGCTAATCGACCATAAAAACATTTTTAAAGGGACAAAGGACCCTTTCGGGTTATCTTTGGCTACTTTTAAGGCATTTCATGCTTCTTTTCATGGAAGCTGTACCGTCATTTGCTATCTTCCATAAAATTGTAAAATTTAAGATGATGAAGAAAACCACCTTGCTCCTGCTATTCGTGTTGGTCGAACTTGGCGCCCAGCAAAGGCCGATAAAGATTGTCACTGAGGATCTCCCGAACCGCCTGGCATTCTATGCGGTCAACGAAAATGAAAAGGACTACGACGTGACATTCAGCATTTCGGGCACCAATTTTCGCCAAAGTCAAGGCAAGCCCCGGCTTATCAGGGTACCTGCAGCTTCAAAAGTGCCGCTAAAGACCATTATTCTGATGAGAGGGAAGAAGCCAACCTATCAACACGATCTGGTGGTGAACGATAGCCTATCGAGCCGTGCCTTAAAGGTTTCCTTCGAGCAAGTAAAAATCCCACCAAAAAAGTCCATTAACATTTATATCACCGAAGGTTGTGAGGGCTGCGATAGCATCGTTCAGTCTTTGGAACAAAGTTATTATCAGTACAAAGCTTTCGTTTTAAGGGAACATCCTGAAATCAAGGACCAATTGGGCAATGCATTTTCGACCCCCCTTGATTCCATTGTGCAACCGATCGTAAATCTTGGGGGCAGGCTTTACACCACTCTTGAGAATTATGGTCAATTGATGGATGCACTCAACAAGGATTGAGGGTTCTCCACCCAAACACACGGATCATTTACATCGGGTTAACGTGTAAAGCGTGCAAAAAGGACCAATTTTTTTTTGGTGTTGATGAAATATACCCCGGTGAGCAGCACGATTGCGGCTATTATGGATTGTATAGTGATCTGTTCATTCAGAAAGTACCAGCCCAACAACATCGCAATAATCGGATTTACATAGGTAGAAGTCGCCACTTTTTCCGGGGAAATCACTTTTAGCAGGTAGTTAAACGAAGTAAAGGCGACGATACTGCCAAATATGATCAACAAAAGCATCGAATATTGTACCGGGGCGCTCCATCCCATGGGCGAGCTCCATTGTTCGCCGAAAGCCAAACTTGCCAATAGGAGCATCACCCCACCAAAAAACATTTGATATCCCGTGTTGACAAAGAAGTTGGAAGGAAGATCGGCCTTGCCAACAAAGATACTGCCATATCCCCAGCTGATCATGCACATGAATATCATGGCCATTCCCAACAGGGAATTCTCTTGCGCCAATATCTGTTTTTGGCCCACCAATAGGTATATCCCAAGAATTCCAAGGAGCACCCCGACCATCGACATGGTCTTGATTTTCTTGCCCTGAAGTGCGCGCATCAACAGCAAGACCACAAGAGGCTGTGCGGAGGTTTCCAAAGCGGCAAAACCACTATCGACATATTTAAGGGCCCATACCACTACCCCATTGCCAAAGGTCAAAAACAAGAATCCCGCAACGATGGTATTGCGAATTTGATTTTTGGTTATCGCTATGCCGATGCCCAATATCTTGCATAAGACAAATATCAAAATACTTGCGCACAGAAAGCGGATCGAAGCCAACATGAACGGCGGCAGTTCGGTCACTGCAATTTTGTTCAGTAGATAGGTAGAGCCCCAGATAAAGTAAATCGCAAAAAAAGCGAGAACGATCAAGGTGGTATTATGGGGTTTCGCCATGGAATTGGTCTATTTCGTAACAAGTCCCAATATTAGGAATAAGGTTTTATAAAAAACCATGATTTTAAGGTAAAATCTCCGAGCTCTCATTTGGGATCAGCGTTTGAACCAAAAAATTTGAAGTGACCCTACATTGCAGGACCGTCATTCTCAGATGAAACTCAATTTGATTATTTTAGCTATCTTCAGGGTTGTTAATTGACAACCCCGTCAAGGTTGTTTCATTTACTAAATGCTATTGATATATGAACCAGGATGATTATCTTAAGGATCGGGTAGATAACCAAATTGCTTGGTATGGCAGGAAAAGTGGTATCAACAAAAAGTATCATTTGTGGTCGAACGGGCTGATTATTACGTTTTCAGCATTAATTCCGTTTTTTACGGGTTTGATCAGCAGTGATTGTAACGGGAGTGACGATGGTTCAAACGGTAGTTGGCTTCCCTATACCATTGCGGCCCTGGGTGTTTTTACAGCGGTGTCAACGGGCATTTCGGCCTTATTGAAATTTCAGGAAAAATGGTCAACCTACCGATTGATATCGGAAGCCCTTCAACGTGAAAAAATATTGTTCATTACGGAAACCAGCCCCTATGACAAAGGAGAAGCTTCGTTTAAATTGTTCGTTATGAACATAGAGAATCTGATGCGCAGTGAGAATTCCCAATGGCAACAGGTAGTAAACAGCAACGAAAGCACTTCGCAATGAAGACCGTTCAAGTGATTGCTATATCGAATCGGGTTAAAAGGAAAGCCTCATGTTGGCTTTCATGATTTTGGGACAAAACGGGAAATGAAACGCGCTGAAGTAAGGTTTATTGGTCAATAAGACTATAAGTCTTCCTGAAAATTTCATCGTCAATGGGGTACATTTCCCCATGGATCCCTACCATTAACCAATCGCCTGGCTTGCCGAGCATGGTCCCTTCCATGGTTTCGACCTCAAATGGTTCCATGATCTGAGCGCACTTTACAGCAATCGGCTTTTTAATGGCCTCTATAAAGTCCAGTTCCGGAACGTTTTCTGCTTTAAAGGTGCGCATGGCTGGCTGTCGTTTGGTGGGTTAGGCTAAAAAATGTTCTTTGAGAAAAAGGATGAACCCATCTTTCGGATTATCTGTTTTCATTAAAGAGGTATAGCCGGCATAAGCGTTCAGATGAATGGAAATTTTTTCCCGAATACCTGCCATTGCTGCAGCGCGTCCATAGTAAACCCGGGCTTTTTCCAAATATCCTAAATACATATGGGCCTCTGCAACCGTTGCTATTTTCCACAAATCATCACTCGATGTCTCAGCGGCATCCAAAGCTAGTTGCGCATAGTTCTTCATCCCATCTTTATCCTGTTCTATCACCAGACTTAAAAATGCGAGGTTGATCGCATGATAATATATCTGTTCTTGATTATTATTTGCCTGCGACTTTTCGAGTGCAATGCTGTAATATACATAGGCCGTTTCACCATCTTTAACAGTTGGAAACCTTAGATAGGCCCTTTTGTAGCGGCCGCCAATGATCCCCATAAGATCGGTCGCTTCATTGGCCTTCGGGTGCGTTTCCAAAATTTGCAGCGCCTCTTCCCTCCTGTCCAGTCCTTCCAAGGCAAAGATAAGCTGTTTGAGACCATTTTCATCCAACTGTGCCATCATGGGCATTAATTTCTTTACGACTGCATCGTATTTTCCCAGGGCGATATTGATCTCCTCTTTATTGGTATAGTTCTCAAAAGATTTACTTTCAGTTAATGTATTTAATATCAACTGGTAACAGGCGTCATTTTTATCTTTTGGTTTCACCATTGATAAATGTTTCCCGCTGACCATGACATGATCTTCTTTCGGGAAAGAATCAATGCATGAATTGGGTGTTAAGAACTCGTCATCCGTGGCAGCCACCACTTTTAATTTGGTAAAAAGGAATGCCTTTGGAAAATTGTCATGCCAGTCTTTTCGCAAAGTGGTTATAAAATCTCCTTGGCTGCTCATTTCCCGGTATTTGGCATTCCATAACTTCGTGAGTTTCTCAGGCTCGATACCGTTGCTGGGGGTGCCGAATAAAATGATATGGGATATCTTGGATCGATATTCCTCTTTGAAATCCAATATCGCCCGCTGCGCGATCAAACCACCAAGACTATGGGCAACGATCGCGATACGGTCATATTTATCGAATTTGTATTTTACAGAGGTACATAAATATTCGGAAATTCTGTCAATATCCGCGATCCCGGCCCATATATCCTTTCCCATTTCCGGGGTAACGAATTGTGAATAGCCAAAGGGTTTCATGTCCCAACCATCCATACTGGCTTCTGACATTAAAAATTCCGGTGTTTTACCAAAAGTATCCCCGGCTTCTCCCGAGAAACCATGGATAAAGAGCAGTAAGTTGTTGGCTCCTGGACTTTCCCTATAAATGGTCTTCATTTCTTTAGGGCCCTTGGCCCTTTCTAAGGTTGCCATTTCAGGGTCTGGCAATACTTTTTTTTGCCTTAAGGTCAGAGGTACTTGGCTAAGGATGAAATTATCATAAAGTTCAAAATTCACATAGGGTTCCTGGGCTATTTTCATTGGGGGGTCACAAGCTGCCGCCGCTTCTTGGACATAAGGGGGAATGGCACTGAACAAATAACTGGAAACCTCCATGATACGGATATAGGGGTCCTTAAAATCGGTCCGGTGCTTTCCTTTCAGGGCATTTAGCAGAAAACTGGTAAAGACACTGTTTCTATCATCGATCTGATAGGATTCCTGGTCCTCCTTACAAGAAGCGACAATGGAAATACCACGTTCATTGTCGATTTTTTGGGCGAGCCCTGACGCTTTGGTGAATTTTTCTGTCCTGCTTTTAGTTTTACCCTTTTTAGTTTTGGAAGCCTTATTTCTGCTTGGAGTGAAACCTGAGAAGGTCATTCCCGTAGAATGGCAACAATCTAAAAAAAAGATCAATCTTTTGGACTTGAGAGCGTTTATCTTCAGCTTTACTTCGTCCGCTTTCAACCAAACCTTTTCTGCTTCCTCAATGGTAATCTGGGGCTCCATACCAAACCCATAGGGACAAAAATAGAAAACCCGCTCCCCGGTCTCTTCATAAGTGTACACGCCACCATGGCCAGAATAGTACAAGAAAACGGAGGAATTTTCATCAGTTTTTTTGATGAGATTATCAAAGGCCTTCAGAATTCCCTTCCTGTCTGCTTTGTTCCCTGTAAGCAAGGTCACATTCTTCGGTGGATAGCCAGACAAAGTCGGGTCGGTAAGGATACTGGCGATATCTTCGGCATCTCCGATGGTATTCAAGTCATCATCATATTCCGTTCCTATGATCAGGGCATGTGCATTTTTCAGTAGACTCATGGTTTCTCAGAAAAGTGGTTCGATTCATCTATTGCGTTCTGAACGGGGAATGGTGTTCTTGCCATTATTTTGGTGGATCAGTTCCAATAATTCATTATATTATTGAATGGGGGGGTGGAAATATATTTTTGGAGCAAGGGATCGTTTTGAAAGGAAGTGGTATCATACCAACGACCGGCCGCAACAGCCCTGATTAAATTTTTTATCATATTGTTCTCATCACCTATAGCCGCATAATACTGCGCAAAGGCATAGTCCACACTACCGTATTGATAAGCTCCCCTTAAGGATTCTAGGTGCTCTAATTGCTTCCCAGCCTCCGGTATTTCTCCGTTTTTTTGATTACAAATGGCCAATAGCACCGTATGGTATGTAAGATCGGGATGCGTTCGCAATAACTTTCCAAGGACCGTTTGGGCCTGTACGTACGCTTCGCTAAGAAATAAGCATTCCGCCAACATTTGCTGGTATGCGACATCCTCGCTATTAGGTGACGCCTGTATGGCTTTTATGATTTTATCCAAGAAAAAACGGCTTCTCTTACCTTGATCTTGAAGCATCAGATCACGGGCATTAAAAAGTGTGATCTCCATCCAATCCTGTTCTTTCATCGTGAGTTGCAAGTTGGAAATAAGGCTGTCTGCAACGGCTAAGTTACCTAATTTTATATGGGCCCTGATAAGCACCTTTTTCAGCTTTTTATATTCATTCTCGTTCTCAAAAGGGCTTAAGAGTTCAATGGCCTCGCTATATTTTTGAAGCTCGATATCGGCCAGTGCCTTGATATAGTATCGATCCTCGCAATACGAACAGTTTTGCATATCCATGTTTCTCATGTCTATTTCGCGGTAAATCGTATCAACGGCAGTGGGTTTATTTACAAATTGCAGGGACACCGTCATCATGCTCGAATTGGTTTCCATATCCAATGGCGCATAATTATATTCCTTTTGTTCGTAGACAAATACATTGCCATTATGTCCTGTCAACAAGGCTTCATAAAGACTAAAGAGGTCCCTTTGGCGCTCATTGGTTTTGATGCTCCCCTTATAGGCTTTTAGAAGCGAATCTGCAGCGACATAATCGTTGCTGTTATAATAGTACACCAATTTATAGGTCTTCGGTTCAAAATAATTGCTATCGGCCTCAATGGCCTTATCCAATAAACGAAGGTGTTCCTCATCATTTTTATATTGTACCAGTTTGGCCTGAAGTAAATATTGATAGGCCTCGTAATTGGGTGGCGTTTCCTGAAGGTTGGTACCTTTCTTGTCTTCCGTAATCAGATACCCCAGTATTTTCTGTTTTAAAGCTTCGATACAATCCAATGGTGATTTTGGGTCACATTCAACCGGATTAAAGGAAAACAAGGTTTCGTTCATGAGTTCATCGGTGATGGAACATTGAAACAAAAGGCGGCCCTTGTTCAGGTAGAATGACCCCCTAATTATTTTCGAAGGCTTTAGATAGTCGGTTACAGTGGTATTATTTGCGGAGGGAACCAAACCAGCTTCCAATACTTTAGAGTAATCTTCGATGTTTTTGGGGGAAATCACCTGCCCCATCTTGTTTTGCGTTATACCGTGAATGATCCAATCTACCGCCATTTTACCAGTGATGTCAAAACGATCGTCCCCCGTATAATTGTCAAATTCCAACACCGCAATCTTATCGATTTCCCCTTTAGCAAGAATTTTTGTTGCGCCCTGAAAGTTCTTCTGTACCAAATAAAAAGCCGTGGCAAGCACTAAAATGATAAGGAACCAAACACCCTTGATCTTAATTTCCTTTTTTTTGAATTTGCCAACCAATTGTTTGCGCTTGGGGACCACAACCCCTTCATTGGCAACCGCGAAAACTTCATGCGCTTCATCTACATTTTTGAAATAAAACTTTCCCAGGGAACGAAATTCAAATTCAGGATGGTTTTTGACTTTCTGGTATAAGGAATGTGTTAAAAGAACGTTTCCGCCGATACCTATATCCTCTATCCGGGAGGCTATATTGACGGCATCCCCATAAACATCGTCTGCTTTGCGGTGTACGTCGCCTAAGTTAAGGCCTATGCGCAGGGGCACTATGGGGGGGACCCGCAAAGCCTGTTGAACTTCTATGGCACATTGTACCATTTGTACGGCACTCTTGAAAAGGCATATGCTCCCATCACCATAATTTTTTATGATTTCTCCCCCGTACTTTTCCATCATCCCGGTCAAAGTCCGCTCGTACTTATCCAAAAGAAGCATGGTGTTCGCTTCATCCTTTTGCATTAGCGCGGTGTATCCTTCGATATCACAAAACAGTATAGCGGAAAGATGGATGGCATTTGTCATATTATAAATATAACCAAATAAAGGGTATTTAAAATTGAAAATGGTTCAAGAGAAAGGCCATGGCTAAAATAATCAAGTATCTTATTAATTAAAACCATATATAGGGATAGGAAGAATAAAATTCCAGCCAATTTTTTGAATCCAAAGCAAGAATTTCTTAAGAAGCATAATTCAGCAATTGATCGTACTCATTTATTTGACGAAATTCTAGGTTGATGTTCATTTTTTAACTAATATAGATAACTATCTAACTTAAATCAAATTCTCATGGCCAACGAATCAAGTTCCAATGATGACGGTATCAAGTCAAAAACAGGAGGCATCAAGTCAAAAACAGGAGGCATCAAGTCCAAAGCGGGCGGTATTAAATCAAAAACGGGAGGTATCAAGTCCAAAGCGGGCGGTATTAAATCAAAAACGGGAGGCATCAAGTCCAAAACAGGAGGTATTAAATCAAAAACCCCTGGTGGCAAATAGACCTGGACCACCAAGAAAGCCGGTTTTTTAATTTTTTCCTTTCGAGACAAAATGCCAAAACCTATGGCTTCAAATTGGGTTGTGGCCTCGGAATAGTATGCGTTAAATTTATTCAAATTACCATTGTAAAGGCCGTAAAGGCCTTTTTTTATTGCCCTGTAATTGACCTATTCAATTACCCAAGGTCACAATCAAAGCCGTTTACTCGCCATTGCCATTACATTTCACCGAATAGTGCCATTCACACCCAATAAGGAGAAAGACATTGGGTCGCAAAATCTGTATTGTGTTGTAAATCGTTGATTTTCCATTTTTTAACAATTGATCTTTTTGTTGAGCCATACTATTGAACCTCACCTCCCACCTGACGCTCGAAACTTCAAAAGTTAAATATTTCATAATATAGTACCTTTTTATACATAGTACTGTAACAAAATAACATGTACCTCGTCTATTAGTTGTAAGTCAATCAAAAAACAGTTAAATCATGCAAAATCTACATCCACATTTACAGCGTCCCAAAATATATTTCAGGATCGGATTTGGTTGGAACACCGACAGGTTATACGACCAAACCATGAAGAACAGAAAACTATTAATCAACAACAATTAAAACAATTATTATGAGAGCATCATTCAATCAAACGGTAACAGAATCAAAATCCTTTAACTATTTTTCTTCCTTCAAGGGCAGTAAAAGGGTCCAATGGGCACAGTTCAGGAACTACAATCGCTAATCACGATTTTTAGAAACATCATTATTCATCAATAAAAACAAACAGTCATGAAAGCATTCATCAATCAATCACCAACGGAATCAAGAACGAACACTTATTTTTCTAACTTTAAGGAAAGTAGGCGGATCCGTTGGGCCGGCTCACGGCATTATATGCACTGATAGCCATAATCG
>JBATHI010000534.1:0-8964 GCA_049666645.1 Flavobacteriaceae bacterium
GCCCTATCCCATGCGACGCTGGTTCAGTAAGGGCGGTTACTACAAATGTAAAGAATATGATCCCATAATGGGAGGCTAAGTTATAAAGGAAAATGAATTTAAAAATACAACATTTTGTTATATTTATAACTATAGGGAGTGTGTTATCCTGCCAAAGGCAGCCACCGAGGCTTTCCGAAATTTCAGGGAAGCAACTGCCCATTGCCAGTACCTTATTGATCGATGATAGCGTCGATGCCTTCATCGCACCCTATAGAAACAGACTGAACGCCGTGCTTGACAGCACTTTGGCCATTGCGGCCGGCCCGATCACCAAAACCGATGGCGACTATAACAGCAGTTTGGGCAATTTGATGGCCGACATCGTATTCGCCGAGGCCAATCCCATTTTTAAGCTGCGTACCGGACATCCCATTGATTTCGTTTTGCTCAATTTTGGCGGTCTTAGGGCCCCAATAGCATCGGGAAAGGTAACGGCACGAACGGCCTATGAGGTCATGCCCTTTGAGAACAGCATCGTGGTGGTCAAATTAAATGGGAAATCGGTCCTGAAACTGGTTGATTATCTGATCGAATCCAAAAAAGCACATCCCATTTCGGGCATTCAAGTCGTTCTGGATACCAACAACCACCCTGTCAAGATCAACATCCAGGGCAAGCCATTCGATGAACGGAATGACTATTTCGTGGCCACATCAGACTACCTCTTGGGTGGAGGCGACCGTATGTTTTTCTTTAGGGAGGCCATGGAACATACCGACATAAATTACTATATACGAAATGCGATGATCGATCATTTTAAAAAGGTAGACACCCTTTCCCCTATGGTGGATGACCGATTTTATAAAACATATTGACATGAAGCGGAGAACTTTTATAAACAAGGCAGCGACCTCTGCGGCATTCGTGGGCCTAGGAGGCCTGTCCACCAACGCTTGTGCGGCAAAAAGAAGAAAACATCTGACCGTTCTCCACACCAACGACGTGCATAGCCATATCGACACTTTTCCCATCGACCATCAGGAATATCCCAATATGGGAGGATTGGCCAAAAGGGCCAGCTTGGTGAACAGCATCCGTCAGGAAAATCCGAATACCCTTCTGTTCGATGCGGGCGATATTTTTCAGGGCACGCCCTATTTCAATTTTTATGGAGGCGAACTGGAATTTAAACTGATGTCAATGCTCCAATACGATGCTGCTACCATAGGCAACCATGACTTTGACAATGGCATCGAAGGACTTTTGGCACAAATGCCCTATGCCAAGTTTGAACTCTTGAGCGCCAATTACGATTTTGGCAACACCCTCATGGACGGTCATGTAAAACCCTACAAAATTTACTGGGTAGATGGACTTAAAATAGGCGTATATGGACTTGGAATCGCCCTCGACGGCCTGGTACTGCCAAAATTGTTCAAAGAAACGAAGTACTTGGATCCCTTTGAGATCGCAACAGACTGTGAATACGAGCTTAAAGTTAGGCAAGCTTGCGATTTGGTGATCTGTCTTTCCCATATGGGTTATTCTTATTCCGATGAACAAAGACCCGATGATCTTGGATTGGCCGCAAAAACCAAAAACACCCAATTGATCCTTGGCGGACATACCCATACTTTCTTGGAAAAACCCACCATTGTTGCCAATGGCAATGGCGATGATATTCTTGTGAATCAAGTGGGATGTTATGGCATTTACCTTGGTAGAATAGACTTCTATTTTGAAGATGGCGATGGCATCGCCACCGAGGGAACCCGAATTTTGATATCTTAAATCCAGGCTCATGAACGAATTGGTTTTACACAGAACCGACTCCAAAAATCCAGATTTTATTGCGATGGTCGCACTATTGGATGCCGATTTGGCCGAAAGGGATGGGGAGGACAATAAATTCTATGCCCAGTTTAACCGTATCGACGCCCTAAAGCACGCCCTTGTAGGCTATTACGATGGCATCGCAGTGGCTTGCGGCGCCATTAAACCGTTTGACACGGCCGCAATGGAAGTAAAACGCATGTATGTTGTGCCCGCCTTCAGGGGCAAGGGCATTGCAACCGGAATATTAAAGGAACTTGAACAATGGGCAAAGGAATTGGATTTTGAAAAATGCGTTCTTGAAACCGGAAAAAGACAACCGGAGGCCATCGCGCTGTATCGAAAAAATGGCTATTCGGTCATTCCCAATTACGGACAATATCAGGGTGTTGAGAATAGTGTCTGTTTCCAAAAAAACGTATCTTACAATCCTAAACCAATATAACATGAAATATCTAAGTTTGATCGTACTGCTATTGGCTACCTCGATGGCCCTATATGCCCAGGATACGCCAAGGGAATACTACCAATTGAAGACCTACTCGTTTGCCGATGAAGCACAAGTGAAAATGACGGATGACTATTTGGCGAATGCCTTTCTACCGGCATTGAAACGATTGGGCATCAATACAGTCGGGGTTTTTAAACCTAGGGCGGTTGATTCTTTGACGCCTAAAGTAACCTATGTCTTGATACCCTTTAAAACACTATCACAGTTCGAAGGTTTGGATGCGGCCCTTGAAAATGATCAACTTTACAAATCCGCTGGCAAGGATTACATTGAGGCCGCTTATGACAAGCCCCCCTATCAAAGAATTGAATCGGCCATTTTGAAGGCATTTGTGGATATGCCAAAAATGCAGGCTTCCCCCTTAGCAGGCCCTAGGAAAGACAGGATCTACGAAATGCGGAGTTATGAGTCGGCGACCGAGGCCCTTTATAGGAACAAAGTAGACATGTTCAATGCGGGTGGCGAAGTGGCCCTTTTCGATAAATTGGGCTTCAATGCCGTTTTTTATGCGGAAGTCCTATCCGGTAGTCAAATGCCGAATCTGATGTACATGACCACTTTCCCGGACGAGGAAAACCGTGATGAACATTGGAAATCCTTTGTCGACGCTCCGGAATGGAATGTCTTAAAGGAGATGCCAAAATATCAGAACAACGTATCGAGAAACGATACCAGGTTTCTTTATCCCACCGAATATTCCGATTATTGATAAAACCGCCCGAAGGGATACAGATCCCTTCATAAATGGTGATGACTCTCCCATAATCGGGTTTCATGACATGTTGTGGAAGAAGGGCGGGGAGTCCTATTTCGAAAAGTATGAGTTGATGATTTCTTTTCGTTCCGCTTCCAGCCCATGGCTTGGAAATTTGCGTTTCGCCCTTTGGTACCAATACCCTGCATTAAACGCATCTCCTTCCTTGCGGTGCAGATAGGCGTGGATCCAACTTCCCTCCAAGGTATGCAGTTCCTGGGCAATGTTATGGGCCCCCTCCCAATCTCCTTTGGCATCGAACCACATGGCCTTTAAGCCCTCAGGCCAGGTTGCGGGGGGTCGGGAATGCTTTAATCCCGCTTCGAACATCGAATTATCGCTTTCGTCGAACATAGTGTCCATTGCTTTTCTGGATGATTCCTATGGATATTGGCCCAGCCCCTTCCAAAACCATGAAAACCCATCGTTGTTGCGGAGCCCATACCAAAACTTTCAGGGCCTTAAATGATACGCCTTCGGTTGCACAAAGGCCCTTATTCCCTGGGAGGACAAGGTTACGCCAAGACCGGAGTTCTTTCTGCCCGACCAGGGGACATTCGGACTAACCCTATCGCAACAGTTCCAATAAACCGTACCGGTGTTCATTTGCTCCAAAACCTGCATGGCCCTGTCCTTATCTTTGGAAAAGACGGCGGCCGTTAATCCATAGGGCGTATCAAGCATCAGATCAACAGCTTCCCGATCGTTTTTGACCTTTTGGATGCCGATGATCGGGCCGAATGACTCCTCCATCATTACTTGCATGCCGTGGTGGCAATTGGCCAGGACGGTTGGCTCAAAATAATTGCCCTTCCGTTGTAATTTCTTTCCCCCTGCCCATAAAATTGCACCCTTTTGCAGCGCATCGGCCACCTGCTCTTCAAGTACCTTTAGCTGTTGTGGCCGCGTCAGTGGCCCTATGAAAGTATCCTCATTCAGCGGGCTCCCTATGGTGTATGATTTTACTTCCGAAGTAAAGGCCGTTACAAAATCATCATAGATCGCCTCTGCAACATATATTCTTTCCACGGCACAGCAACTTTGTCCGTTATTATAAAATGCCCCCTCCGCCGCATTGATGGCTGCCTGTTTCACATCCGGGACGTCTTCCATCACATACAATGGATCCTTACCTCCCAATTCCAACTGAACGGGGACCAATTTGTGGGCCACTGTTTTCGCAATATGCTGTCCTGTACCGTAGGACCCAGTAAAGAAATATCCATCGAAATCTTCTTCCAATAGCATTTGGCCCTCAGTGCCCGATCCTATGATACATTGAAAAACATTTTTAGGCACCCCAGCACGATGGAGGAAGATTTCAAATTGTTGGCCCGTCAAAGTGGCGAACTCGGAAGGCTTGTAGGCTACAGCGTTTCCCGCCGTCAAAGCATACAAAAATACATTGTAACCTACATTGTAGGGAAAATTCCACGCCGATATATTTGCGATGACCCCGAGGGGCTCATAACGGATCAGTTCATGGGTTTGGCCAGAATCCACGATGATTTCCTCTGATAGCCATCGCTTGGCATGCTGGCTCAAATGTATGATCCTGTTTTGGGCGCCTTTGATTTCGTTCAAGGCCTGCTGTATCGGTTTTCCCGTTTCAGAGGTCAGTATCAGGGCCAGTTCTTGGCGGTTTTCCTGAATCAATTCCCCAAAACGGACCATACATGACAAACGGTGGTCGAGCGTTTGCTTGGCCCATTCTTTTTGACCTTTTTTTAGCATTGCCACCTTTCTGCCAATTTCTGCCTTGGTATCAGGTATTAAAGTGATTATGGCTTCGTCGGTGGCTGGGTTCTTAATTTCCATTTTATGATTTGACATGTTTCAAAAAAGCTTCCAATAAAATATCCGCATCGATCAGCTCGTTGCCCAGGGTGGGCGAAAATTCGGGATGCCATTGTACTGCCATCACCTTGCCTTCCGGCTCTTTATCATAGCCGAATGCCTCAATCGTTCCGTCCGGCGCCCAGGCCAACACCTCCAAATCCTTCCCTAAATCCTTGATGGACTGGTGATGTACCGTATTCACGTAAGGATCTACCGTCTTGCCATACAATCGATCCAAAAACTTGCCTTCGGTAAAATGTACGCCATGTTTCAAGGTATCATAGCGTTCTGCCGATCGATGGTCGATGGCTTTCGGGTTTTGGGTTGATGTATCTTGGTAAAGGGTGCCCCCAAAGTAAACATTCATCAATTGAAGTCCCCGACAAATGCCCAAAACCGGTTTGGAATTTTTGATCGCAAAGTCCAAAATCCGCAGTTCATAGGCGTCCCTATAAGCATCGCCCTTCCAGCGGCCAATAGGTTTCTCGCCATAGGTCTCGGGGGCCAGGTCGTTGCCGCCCTGCATGACGAAGGCATCCATTTGGGCAAGGATCTCCAAAAGATTTTCCTGGGCAACATCGGGAATCAACACCGGCAGTATGCCCTTTTTTGCCACATATCGGCCCATATCATTTTCCAGATAGCTCAACGATTTTCGGGAAAAAACGGGTCGCTGGGGGTCGGGATACATAAAACATGCAGAAATTCCTAACTTTATCATACCTTCTGGCTACAGGGCTTTTTCATAAAGCGATTTAAAATCTTGCCTTTGTACAGGCTTCGGGTTCGAAGGGTGGCAAAAATCGGCCTCGGCCAAAGTGGCCAGATCATCGAGGTGCTCGGCCTTAACCCCTATCCCTGCAAGTTTGGTCGGCAGGCCCAAACGCCGGTTCAATTCAAATAGGTGGTCGATCAAGGCATCCCCTTTGTTGCTGCCCAAACCAAAAGCCCCGGCCATATCGTCAAAACGACTTTCGAAACCTTCGTAATTGAATTCCATGCCATAGGGCAAATTCACTGCATTGGCCAACCCATGGTGCGTATCCAACAAACTCGATAGCGGGTGCGCCAAACTATGTACGATACCAAGTCCCTTTTGGAAAGCAACCGCGCCCATCAGGGATGCCAACAACATTTTCGACCGTGATGCCACATCGGGTTTATGGGTTGCGGTTTCCAGGGAATCCGCAATCAATTTAATGCCTTCCAAAGCGATGCCGTCGCACATGGGATGAAACCCTTTTGCCAAATAGGCCTCCATGTTGTGCGTTAAAGCGTCCATACCCGTGGCAGCGGTAATAAAAGGAGGCAACTCCAAGGTCAACAAAGGATCGGCAAAAACTATTTTGGCCAGCAGCTTCGGACTGAAGAGTATTCTTTTCTTTTTGGAAACGTCCTCGGAGATAATGGCACTCCTGCCCACTTCGCTGCCTGTACCTGCCGTTGTGGGAACGGTAATGAAATGGGGAACCGGTTCCGTTACATATCGATCGCCTCCGATAAGGTCGTCATAATCGAATAGATCCCTAGTATGGTTGACCCTAAGCGCAATGGCCCTGGAGACATCAAGGGCAACCCCTCCCCCAATACCTACGATACTGTCTCTTTTTGTTTGGTGATAGGTGTCGCCCCCGTGCAGCACATCCGATTCCACTGGATTCTTGTGCATGTCCTTATAGACTTCGACCTTGAGTCCGTTTTTTTCAAGCGCGTTCACAATCTCCCTAAAAAAAGGCAAATCGGCAACCGTGGCGTCGGTGACCAACAAGGGTCTTTTTAACCCTTGGCCCTTTAAATAGGGCGCCAGTTCTTGTATTACCCCCGCACCAAAACGAATTGTGGTCGGAAAATTATACTGGTACGTTTTATGGATGTCGAGCATTACCTTCTTTATATGATTTCAAAATATCTTTTGGTTTCCCAATCGGTCACTTCTGCAGAAAACCGCTTCCACTCCCATTCCCTTGTTTTTGTAAAATGGTCAACAAAGGCGGAACCAAAGAGTTCCTCGGCAATCTTCGATGATTTCATCTTATTGGATGCGGCCAATAAATTGGGAGGGAGTACCCCATTTTTCAAATCCTTATAACCATTTCCCTTTGTTGGTGGGACTTGCAGTTTTAATTTATGTTTGATACCGTACAGACCACTGGCCAGGCAGGCCGTCATGGCCAAATAAGGGTTGACATCGGAACCGACCACCCTATGTTCGATACGTGTCGATTTTTTTCCGGTGGTCAGGATACGAAGGGCGGTGGTGCGGTTATCATGGCCCCAAGTGAGGGTTGTTGGGGCCCAAGCACCTTCTACCAGGCGTTTGTAGCTGTTGATCGTTGGCGCCATCAAGGGCAAAATATCCGGCAGGCAGTACAATTGGCCCGCCAGATAGCTTTTCATTAAATCACTCATCCCATCCTTGGAAGTGGCATCGTAGAACAAATTTGCTTTTTTGCCATCATCCCAGAGACTTTGGTGGATATGCCCGCTGCATCCGGGAAGTTTGCTGGTTTGTTTGGCCATGAAGCTGGCGATGATTCCGTGCTTCCCGGCAATTTCCTTTACCGCGGCCTTGAACAAAGACGCCCTGTCCGCTGATTCGAGTATATCGCTAAACTGGATGGCGGCCTCTGTGACCCCCGGGCCGGTTTCGGTATGTAGCCCTTCCAAAGGCACCCCATAACCTTCCAACAGATCATAGAGATCATTGAAAAAATCACTGTTCTCCGACATTCTCAATAGCGAATACCCGAACATTCCAGGGGTAAGTGGTTGTAGGTTCTGAAAATCCTTCTCGTGTATCGTGCTGGCCGTTTCCCGAAAATTGAACCATTCGAATTCCTGGGAGAACATTGGGGCAAATCCCAGGGCCTTGGCCTCACCGATCGATTGCTTCAAAAGGCTGCGCGGGCATATTTCGATGGGTGGGGTATCCCCCCCACTGAAGTCTGCCAAAAAGAACGGCGTATCTTCTTCCCAAGGTATATTTCTGAAGGTGTTCAGATCAATTGTGGCCTCCAAATCGCCATATCCCGTATGCCAGCCTGTCAACGAAATATCGTTGTCATATGCGCCATCGGCCATGTCCCAACCGAAGACCACGGAGCAAAATCCAAATCCGTTTTCGATGGCCGAAATAAATTTATCACGGTGCATGTATTTGCCCCTTAGGATGCCATCCACATCAACAATGGCCACCTTTATCTTAGTGCTTTTCCCTTCCTTGAGTCTGGTAATGATCGCATTTTTATCCATACGGTTAAGGTATTACATTTTTTTGTTCAAGAATATCAAAAAGTAGAGATATGAAATCCCTACAATGCCAAAGAAAATCAAGGCAAGGCCTTGATTGTAGTAGGTCATGGCGACAAAGGCGATCGACGCAATGATAAGGGCCGTTGCCGGAAACAACGGAAACATGGGCACCCTGAAGGGGCGTACCATACCGGGTTCCTTTTTTCGAAGGGCAAAAAAGGCCAACATCGATACGATGTAGAGGGCCAATGCCCCAAAACAGGCGATGGTGATAATTTCGCCCGTTTTTCCCGTAAATAAAGTGATAATGCCCACAATCATATTGGCAATAAGGGCATTGGCGGGCGTTCTGAACCGCGATTGCACATTGCCCAAGTAAAGCGGGGCATAGCCTTTACGTCCAAATTCGAAGGTTGCCCTTCCCCCGGCGAGAATGATACCATGAAAGGAGGCGATCAAACCCAGAAGGCCAATTCCTACGAGCAACTTGTACAGTATATGGTCGCTGGCGACCACGTAAGAAAGTGCGAGCGGGAGGGGAGAATCGGAGGCCAGGGTACTGCCTTCGGGGTAAACGACGGCCTCCCACCCGGCGACCCCAACTGCCGACGTAAAGGTGAGCAAACATAAGATCACAAGGGTCAATATGGCCGATCCGAAGCCGATAAGGATACTGCGTTGGGGATCGATGGCTTCTTCGGCCACGTTCGCTACCCCTTCTATTGCCAAAAAGAACCAGATGGCAAAAGGGATTGCGGCAAAAATACCGGAGAAACCATGGGGCAACGGATTG
>JBATHI010000535.1:0-3870 GCA_049666645.1 Flavobacteriaceae bacterium
ATCATTCAATTCTTTTGCGGCAAAAATAGGCAAAATAGGAGGAACATGCTCAGCACATCAACCGACCTTAAAATAATCGGTTCACTGGAACTTGTAATCGGTAATTTTTATACCTTCGATAAGGAAAAATGTCAAGATAATTAGAACATTATCCGGTCCACAATAACACTGTTTTTTATTAATTTTTAATCATGAAAAAAATAATTCTAACAGTAACTTCCATCTTGCTTCTTAACCTCGTTGCGCATGCGCAAAAGGCAACGCAACCACAAGACTCTGTCTCCACTGCCCAGGCTGCACTGATGGAAGCGCAATTGAAAGAGGACCAACGGATACAAAAAGAGATAGCAAAGGCCGAAAAGGACAGAAAAAAGGCGGAAAAGGCGCAAAATAAGGCGGAAAAGGAAGCCATAAAAATGGAGCGACTCTCCAAAGATATCAGTAAAAAAAGGAAGTCGATCGACAAGGGTGACGGCAAAATTATAAAGCTTCAAAACCAGCTCACCAAAGGAAAGAGCAAAGGCAAATTGTCTCCGGTAGATGAGATGAAACTCAATCAGAAAATCGAAAAACTAAAGATCGATATTGCGAAAGAACGCGAAAAACTGGCCAAATTAGAGCGGAAGCAATGATGGCGGTTTGAATATTTGTAACATTTCGGACGAAATATCGTCCTATGGGTGTACAACCTTTTAAATCAATCAAAAAATGGAAGTCATCAATCAAAATAATTCGCTTGCCATCAATAATCAGTTGTTGGTACTGACCCATCTATCCCAGTTGCTTACCTATGTCACCGGTTTTGGAGGTCTCATTGTACCCCTTATCCTTTGGCTTACCTCAAAGGACAAAGTGCTGGGGATGGATGAGCACGGGAAGGCCATTGTAAATTTTCAACTGAGTATGCTGTTGTTTACCATTTTGAGCATACCGGCCATATTGTTGCTTGGTCTCGGTATTCTGAGTTTGATCTTTATTGCGGTCATCGCTTTTGTATTGCCCATCGTAAATGCAGTAAAAGCCAGTAATGGGGAATCGCCCACCTATTTGATGAGCATCAGGTTTATCTCATAGTCATGAAAGGATTCATATAAAGAAAACGCCTTGATTTGATCAGGACGGTTTTTTATTTCAAGTAATTCGCTGATCAGTTGTTCAACATCACCGGCATCACCAACATGGTAACCGATTCGCCTTCATCCAGTCCGTCGATAGGCGTAAGAATGCCGGCGCGGTTCGGCAGGCTCATTTCGAGGGAGACTTCATCGGATCCCAAATTATTCAACATTTCGGTCAAAAAACGGGAATTGAACCCAATTTGCATATCGTCGCCATTATAGGAGCAGGTTAATCGTTCCTCGGCCTTGTTGCTATAATCGATGTCTTCCGCGGAAATATTCAATTCGGCACCGGCAATTTTCAATCGGATCTGATGTGTGGTCTTATTGGAGAAAATAGATACCCTCCTTACCGAACTTAAAAATTGATTTCTTGAAATGGTCAGTTTATTGGGATTTTCTTTTGGAATGACCGCTTCATAATTGGGATACTTTCCATCGATCAACCTACAGATCAGTTTGGTGTCGTCGAAACTGAACTTTGCATTGCTCTCATTATATTCAATGGTAACGTCCGATTCACTTCCGGTCAAAATGCCCTTGAGTAAGGTCAAAGGTTTTTTTGGCATGATAAATTCCGCGACTTGGGAAGCATGTACATCGGACCTTTGGTATTTCACCAACTTATGGGCATCCGTAGCCACAAATGTGAGGTTTTCGGGTGAAAATTGAAAGAACACCCCACTCATTACCGGTCGAAGGTCGTCATTCCCCGCTGCGAATATGGTTTTGTTGATGGCAGTGGCCAAAATATCTCCCAAGAGCACTGTTGAACTTGGATTTGCAAGTTCAACCGCTTTTGGGAATTCAGCCCCATCGGCATAGGCGAGGGCATACTTACCGTGATTGGAACTGATTTCCACGGTGTTGTTGTCTTCAACCACAAAGGTCAAAGGCTGCTCAGGAAACGTCTTTAAAATCTCAAGCAACAACCTGGCGGGTACCGCAATAAGACCCTCACTGTCCGATTCCACCTTGATCAACGAACTTATGGTGGTCTCCAAATCAGAAGCGGAAACGGTCAATTTCTTTTTCTTTAGGTCAAACAAAAAATTATCCAAAATCGGGAGCGTATTGCTATTGTTGATCACGCCGCCCAAAACCTGTAATTGTTTTAAGAGATAGGTACTGGATACGATAAACTTCATTGGTTGTTTTTTTTATTGGACGATACATAGGCTGTCCATCAATTTAGAAGTGGCAGAAACCTTTTTTTGACCTCCATAACTCGAGGACATATCGTTCCACTTCGTCATTAAAAATGCCACAAATAATAGCTGAAACCAGCAATCTTTCGGGACAAACAAATATATTTTAATTGGACTTTTTAACGAAACAAACTTATCAACACTTACTGACCGTATTTCCGTTTTCTAAAATAGTTGAAGCCCCATCCAAAAAAGAGCATCAAACCTATGGGGACACCTATGTTTACTATCTGCCATCGCGTTTTTTGTGATGATGTCCTGACCTCATCCAAAAAAGGAATCGTCACCTTCTTATTGCGAATGTTTATAAGTCCGCTATCATCCATAAGGTAATTGAACGCATTTATCAAAAATTCCTTGTTGCCATAGTAACTGTTCGTCCATTTGTCATAGCCCAATTCCAAGGGCCGACCGTTGCGCAATTGATTTTTGATGATATCACCGTCTGCCACCACCAGCATTTTGTTGCTGGGGCCTTTGGCCTCAAAGTCTGACAGTTGAATTGGTTGTATCCGGTTGGCATACACCGAACTGAATTCGCCTTCGATCAGCACCGCCAATGGCTGGTTGCCATCATTGTACATTTCTTTCTGAGGCGGGGTATTGATAAGGTCCAAACTGATCTGTCTGGGTATTTTGTCCAGTTTTGAAAGTGGGGAACTTTTGTACAAGATGGTTTTTTTGTAGGCATTGGGCAAGGTGTCCATGGAACTTGCGAACTGGAATCTCAGCGCTTCCATATTATTGTTGATGGGATGGTCGTTTTTAGAGAAGACCATCGGATTGTACAACCATGGGACGGGGTTGTATTGGGCCTCGTTCCCCTCGCCCGTGGCAAGGACAATCTGGGTAAAATACATATCGTTTACAAGATCGGCATTGATCCTTAGGCCGAAGGAAAAAAGAAAATCATTGAGATTAAGGTCTAATGGCAATGCCATCGCTTTGCCGCTTTCGTTAAAAAGGCTGTCCAATTCCATGGCCACGGGATCGATGAGCCAAACCGATTTACCCCCACTCACAATAAATTGGTCCATTACGATTTTTTCAGCATCGGTGAAGGGTTGGGTAGGTTTGGCCAACAATGCGAGGTCATATGTTTTAAGTTGGTCTAGGACCTTTTGCGGGTTTGTCGCAACGGAATCCAAAGTAATCGCCCCAATGTTGTAATAATCCCTGATGCTGCCCAAAAAATCTGCCAGATAAATATCCTGCAGTTCACCGTTCCCTTTTATGACAGCAATCCGTTTCTTATCGGTTAGGGCTATCTTGGTGAACGCATCCGCAAAGGCGTATTCCAATTGTTGCACGGAGCTGTTCACGCGTTCTTCCGTCGTGGCTCCCAGCTTATTCTTCAGGAGGGGTACCCTGATGGTTTTGTTGTCGGTGTTGACCATTGCCCAAGGAAATACTATTTCTTGTGACACCTTGGTATTATCACTTGTGGTCACACGGGTAGGGGTGAGGCCCAGCGCCTGCAGTTCTGTAATGGTTCCCTCGATTTGTTCAACACCCTGTAATGGATCTACGAAGCTATATTTGAT
>JBATHI010000536.1:0-2402 GCA_049666645.1 Flavobacteriaceae bacterium
GCCTAGCTTATGGGTTTGATCCCGAAGCACTTTGCTCGTTCTTTCCCTAAATCGTGTTGCCACTTTTTTTGGTAAAAACTGAAACGACAGTATAAATAACGTGAACTTTATAGCGATTAAAGATGATTCTTGATGGAACCGTTTTTTAATCACATCTAAAGATAAGGGAATGATCCTTGAAAACACAATTATTTAACAAATTTAAAATCAACACCTTATCAACGCGATATATGAACAATTGTTAATAAAAAACGTCCCTTGAAAAAGGGACGTTTAGCTTCGTTTTTTTTTTGGGCACTACGATCGAATTTCTTTGATCCTTGCCTTTTTGCCGGTAAGGCCCCTGAAGTAGAAGATACGTGCTCTTCGTACCTTGCCTTTTTTGTTGACCTCGATCTTCTGCAGTGCGGGCATGTTGATCGGAAAAATTCGCTCCACACCAACGGTTCCCGACATTTTGCGGATAGTGAAGGTCTCCGTTGAACCCGAGCCCCTTCTTTGGATTACCACGCCTTTAAAAAACTGGGTCCGTGTTTTTTCGCCTTCCTTGATCTCGTAATAAACGGTTATCGTATCCCCGGAAGAAAAATTCGGAAATTCCTTTTTGGCGACAAACTCGTTCTCTACAAAGTTTATTAATGATTCCATGGTTATGATTTACTGTGTTGGTCAATAGCAACATTCACGATTCTCGTCAGAGGTTGATTTAACAGGTTGCAAAAATAGTCTATATATTAGAACCAACAAGTGATTTTCATAAAATTTTGCCTTAGGGAAGATGTGTTATTGCAAAAGATCGGGCCTGCGATCCCTGGTATGCTTTAGTGCCTCCTCCTCCCGCCATGCCTCTATTTTGGCGGTATGGCCGCTCAACAATATTTCGGGCACCCGCATGCCCTTGTATTCTGAAGGTCGGGTGTACACCGGGGGAGCCAACAAATTGTCTTGGAAACTGTCGGTAAGGGCCGAAGTTTCATCGCCCAGCACTCCCGGTACAAGTCGAATGATCGTATCGCAAAGCACAGCGGCCCCGAGTTCGCCGCCTGACAGTACATAATCACCGATGGAGATCTCCTTGGTGATCAGCCAATCCCGCACCCTTTGGTCTACCCCTTTATAATGCCCGCATAAAATGATCAGGTTTTCCTTGAGCGACAACTGGTTGGCCATTTTCTGGTTCAGGGTTTCGCCATCGGGGGTCATGTAGATCAGCTCGTCATAATGGCGCTCTGCCTTGAGTTTGTCGATGCATTTATCGATGGGCTCGATCATCAGTACCATTCCAGCTCCACCTCCAAACTGATAATCATCTACCTGGTTGTAACTATTGTTGGTATAATCCCTCAAATTGTGCAAATGTACCTCAACCAAGCCCTTGTCAATGGCCCGCTTCAAAATCGAGGCCTCGAACGGACTCCTTAAAAGTTCTGGCAGCACGGTTATTATGTCGATACGCATGAGGGAGTTGGATTAGATTGCTATTGTGCCGTCCAAAAATAATGAAAACAATGCACATCCTTTTGCCAACCCAATCTTTCATATAGCTTTTGTGCGGGATTGTCAGTGGCGGTTTCCAACGCAAGGCCCTTAAAACCGCTTGCTTTACAGAAATCCTTGGCATGGTTGAGCAGTGATTCCCCAACCCCCTTGCCCCTTAGGGAGTCTGTAACAAACAAGTCGTTAAGCAGATAAACG
This sequence comes from Flavobacteriaceae bacterium, assembly GCA_049666645.1. Taxonomy (GTDB): domain Bacteria; phylum Bacteroidota; class Bacteroidia; order Flavobacteriales; family Flavobacteriaceae; genus Pelagihabitans. The sequence goes on from JBATHI010000536.1 coordinate 1,696, forward strand.
GGAGCCATCGATACCGACGAGAACAATGGGTACAATTGTGTAAATCCAACAGCATGGCTTCGCTGCATGGCCAAAAAAATCACAGACTCGTTGTGCTGCAGCCTTTGGCTTAAGAATTCCTCCGCCTCCAAGAGGTTCGACGCCTGTTTATAGAACACCCGATACGCATCGAAAAGCGGTAATATCAGGGGAAGGTGTTTCAGGTTTGCTCTAATGATATCGACCATGGGAAAAGAAAAAACTCCTTGCGGAGTTTTTATTTGGGTTTTTTGTACTTGTTGATTTCATCCTGTAATTGCCTGCTTATCTTTTGTTCCCTTTCCAAGGCCCTTCTGCGATGGTCTTCATATTCCAATTCCAGTTCAGATAAACTCGTCCTGGCCTCCTGGGTCAGGATATTGCTATTTCTAAACTTGTAGATAAAAAACAACAACATCATGAGCAAGCCGGTAATCACGGTCCACAGGATAAAATTATAGGTGGCTTTCGCCACTTGCATGCCCAAAAATGACATATTGTCCTTTTCTTCGCTGACTGCCGTCAAACTGCCGGTGGTCTCCTCCAATTTTTTGTTTAGGGAAACGATGGTGGTTTCATGACCCGCTATGGTGGCCCGTAATTCACCGGTAATCTTGTTTACGGCGGTAAGCGAATCCAACACGTTCTTCCTTAGTTTGTAAAGATTGCTTTCTTTCACCACTTCGTAG
>JBATHI010000537.1:0-2196 GCA_049666645.1 Flavobacteriaceae bacterium
GTCGAGAACCATCCGAATGCCTATGTGATCAAGCCCTCGGGGGATACCCAGGAATGGAAGCAACTGCTCTTCGTGGGCAATGATGACGAGGGGCTCGATGTGATCAGGATCCTGAAAGCCTATGAAAAATCATGGGGCGACGATTTCGGTACCTTTCAACTGCAACGCAAGGTAAAGGGCGTGGAAATTTCAATTGCGGCATTTTTCAACGGTACCCAATTCCTCAATCCGGTAAACATCACTTTCGAACATAAAAAGCTGTTCCCCAAAGAATTGGGCGTCTCCACCGGTGAAATGGGCACCAGTATGTTCTGGACCAAGGATTCGCCGATTTTCGACCGTACCCTGAAGAAATTCGAGGCCACCCTGGCCAAGTCAGGATTCCGGGGCCATATCGATATCAACTGCATCGTCAACGGAGTGGGCATCTATCCCCTTGAATTCACCTCGCGCTTTGGCTTTCCGCAAATTTTTATCCAGCGGGCGGGACTTGCCGAACCCATCAGCGATCTGCTCTATGGGGTGGCCAGTGGGCAAAAGACGCAGATCCAGGTTAAAAAGGGGTTCCAAGTAGGCTCCTATATCGTGGTACCGCCCTTCCCGTACGATGATAAAAAAACCTTCGAGCTCTTTTCCAAAGATGCCGTGGTCGTCTTCAAAAAAGACAAGATCGAAGGGGTACACCCCATGCACGTTAAAAAGGTAAACGATGAATGGCTGATCACCGGCAATACCGGTATCGCCGTTTTGGTCGCCGGTACGGGGCTTACCATGCGCGACGCCCAGAAAATGATGTACAACAGGATCAGCAATGTGATCATCAACAACGGGTACTATAGGACCGATATCGGGGATCGCTGGTTCGAGGATTCCGACAAACTCTGGTCTTGGGGCCTTCTTTAATGGCAAAGTAAATGGACTACACCTTTGTGGAACTTTCCGGGAATCCGGACGCCTTTTTCCAAATTTTGCCGGTCGAATGGAAAAATGAAATCACCCCGATCTGGCAACGTTATGCCAACAAAACCCAAATTTTTGTACTGAAAGACGGGGACCAAATTGTTGCCGGGGGTATAGTGGCCCAAGGGATGCCCTTGGACATGCACCACTTTTTTGAGGAAGTCAGGGAATGGGTCGACAAAGGGTACCGCTATATCGGCTATCTATGGGTGATTGAAAACAGACGGAACCGGCGATTGGGATCGCTTTGGCTTGAAGCCTTGGCAAAACACAATCCCATGGAAAATTACTGGCTCACCATAGAGGAGGAAGGGTTGAAGCAGTTCTACCTCCGAAACGGCTTCCGAACGGTCAAAAAAATCGAAAATAACGGCCTTACCGAATGGTTGATGGTGAAGGATAGACCCGGAAATTAAGCCGCTCATCCGGTATTCCCACTAAAAATTTTGTGGAGGCCCACACATCTGTTACATTTGACACTCCTAAGGGCCAAATTGTTACAATACTAAATTATATGAGATTCGGAATCATCAGGGAGCGAAAAAATCCGCCCGATCGCAGGGTGGTACTTTCACCGGAAGCATGCCATGAGGTTTTGGCCACTTACAAAACCGCCGAGATCTGTGTCGAACCCTCGCCCATCAGAACCTTCACCGATGCGGAGTATCGTGCAAAGGGCATCACCGTTGCCCCCGAAATGAACGATTGCGATGTGCTATTGGGCGTCAAGGAAGTGCCGGTAGAGGACTTGATTCCCGATAAAAAATATTTCTTCTTTTCCCATACCATCAAGAAACAGCCCCACAACAGAGCATTGCTGCGGGCCATCTTGGAAAAACGGATCGAATTGTACGACCATGAAGTCATAACCAATCCCAAAGGTATCCGACTGGTAGCCTTCGGGCACTATGCCGGCATTGTGGGGGCCTATAACGGATTCCGTGCCTATGGCCTGAAACATGACCTTTTCGAACTCCCCAAGGCCGAAAGCCTGAAAGATCGGCAGGCGTTGATCGCCGAACTTCAGAAAGTGAAGTTGCCGAACCTCAAAATATTGCTTACCGGCAAAGGAAGGGTGGGCAATGGTGCCAAGGAAATGCTCGATGCCATGCAGCTGAAAAAAGTAACCGTGGAGGCATATCTGCATCAAGATTTTAAGGAAGCGGTTTATTGCCAGATCGACGCTTCTGAATATAACAAACGCAAAGACGGCATTCGGGGCAATAATGCGGATTT
>JBATHI010000538.1:0-3385 GCA_049666645.1 Flavobacteriaceae bacterium
ATGCTATACTTTCCGAGCAAAATCCCATGCTCGTTCATTTTGGATACCCATCGATTTTATGCATTAATAGTCCAGCAATTCCAACAAGGCCTTGTTGAACCTGGTTTTTGGCAAATATTGGTTTTCCAAAGTTTTGGCGAAGGGGATGGGCGTTTCCAAGCTGGCCACCCGTTTTATGGGCGCATCGAGATATTGGAAGCAATGCTCGACCACCATGGCCGAGATATCGCTGGCGATTCCGCCGAAAAGGCTATCTTCCTGTAAAATAATCAATTTGCCCGTTTTTTTGACCGAGGCATAAATCGATTCAATGTCCAATGGCATCAAGGTTCTCAAATCGATCAAGTCGGCCTTGATTTCGGGATGCGCCTTTAAGGTGTCCAATGCCCAATGTATCCCTGCGCCGTAACTGACGATCGTCACCATTTCGCCTTCTGCCAGAAGGGCCGCTTCGCCAAAAGGCAGGGTATAATAGCCTACCGGCACCTCTTGATAAACACTACGGTATAGCGCTTTGTGCTCAAAAAACAATACCGGATTAGGGTCGTTTATCGCCGTGGCCAATAGTCCCTTGGCATCGTAGGGAAAGGCTGGGTACACCACTTTGAGTCCGGGTGTTTTGGTAAACCAGGCCTCGTTGGTCTGGGAATGGAAAGGTCCGGCTTCGACCCCTCCACCGCATGGCATGCGAATGACCACATCTGCTTTTTCGTTCCATCGGTAATGCGATTTGGCGAGGTAATTGACCACGGGGTTGAACCCCGTGCTTACAAAATCTGCGAACTGCATTTCAACAACAGCCTTCATCCCGTTGATAGACAGCCCCATGGCCGCTGAAATTACCGCAGATTCACAGATGGGCGTATTGCGCACACGTTCACGTCCGAACTCCTTCAAAAAACCTTCGGTGATCTTGAAAACGCCCCCATAATCTGCGATGTCCTGCCCCATGATCACCAAATTGGGATGCTTTTCCATCGATTGCCTCAACCCTTGGGATATCGCATCGACCAAACGTATATTTTTGGTTATTCCATAAAATGTAATATCCTTATAATCAAATTTTTCATATACATCATTTAATTCATCACTTTCTGTACTTTGAATTGATTTTTCTTCCAAAGCCAGTTGTAGATTATCCTCGATTTCCTTGGTGAAGTTGCTTTTTATGGCTGATATTTTGGTCGCATCCAGCATTCCTTTTTCGAGTAAAAACGACTCGTAATTGGCTATCGGGTCTTTTTTGGCCCAAAGGTCGATCAATTCTTGGGGGACATATTTGGTGCCGCTCGCCTCTTCGTGCCCTCTCATCCGAAAGGTTTTGAACTCCAGCAATACCGGGCGGGGTTGCTTTCGAATACTCTTACAGAGTTTGTCCATTGTGACATATACCTCAAGAATGTTGTTGCCATCTATCAAATGGGATTCCATACCATAGCCGATGCCCTTATCCACCAAGTTTCCACAATGATATTGCTCGTTGGTGGGCGTGGATAGGCCGTATCCATTATTTTCGATGCAGAATATGACCGGCAGGTCCCAGACCGAAGCCAGGTTCAAAGCCTCGTGAAAATCGCCCTCGCTGGTACCCCCTTCGCCCGTAAAAACGGCGGTTACCCTATTATTCTTCTGGATAACATCGGCCATGGCGATGCCCACCGCTACCCCAAGTTGCGGCCCCAGATGCGAGATCATGCCGATAATCTTGAATTCCTGGGTTCCAAAATGGAAACTTCTGTCCCTACCTTTGGTAAATCCCCCTGCCTTACCCTGCCATTGGGCGAACAAACGGTGCAAGGGAATGTCCCTACTGGTAAAGACCCCCAGGTTTCTATGCATGGGCAACACATATTCCTCCTCGTCCAAGGCGGCCATGACGCCCACCGAAATCGCCTCCTGTCCAATGCCGCTGAACCATTTGGAGATTTTGCCCTGACGGAGCAGGATCAGCATTTTTTCTTCGATCAGCCTGGGCTTGAGCATTTTGGCATAAAGCGATAGCTGCGTTTCCTTATCGATACCTTCATTCTGATAGTGCATATTCGATCGAAGTATTTGATGTAAAATCGACGTAAATGTAACAAAAATGCAATCGAAAATTGGTATCTATAACACTATGTGGTGGCTTCCCAATTGATTAACTTTGTCTAAATATCAAAATGCGACCCATGAGCGGAATACCAAGTGTTGACCTGAAGGATTTTTTATCGGAAGACGAAACGAGAAAACAAAAATTCATCGATGAGATCGGTAGTGCTTTTGGCGATATCGGATTCGTGGCCCTCAGCGGCCACTTTCTCTCCGAAAACCTTGTGGCAAGTCTCTATGAGGAAGTGAAAAGTTTTTTCGATCTGCCCCAGGACATCAAGGACTCCTACGAAATTCCGGGCATTGGGGGGCAAAGAGGCTATACTTCTTTCGGCAAGGAACACGCCAAGGGCAGAAAGGAAGGCGACCTAAAGGAATTCTGGCATTTCGGCCAATATGTGGAAAACGACCCAGGTCTGGAAGCTGAATACCCGCCCAACGTCATGGTAAAGGAATTGCCCGATTTCAACAAGGTCGGAAAAGAAACCTACAGGATGTTGGAAAAAACGGCAAAATATGTGCTCAGGGCCTTAGCGCTACATCTTGGTCTGTCTGAAACCTATTTTGACGACTTTATTAAAAATGGGAACTCCATTTTGAGGCCTATCCATTATCCGCCGATTAAGGCTGAACCCAAAAACGCGGAGCGTGCTGCCGCCCATGGCGACATTAACCTGATCACCCTCTTGATGGGCGCCCAAGGGAAAGGGCTGCAGGTGCAAAACCTCAAAGGGGAATGGGTCGATGCCATTGCCAGGCCCGATCAGTTAATGATCAATGTTGGCGATATGCTGTCAAGGCTTACCAACAATAAGCTGAAATCGACCATCCACAAGGTGGTGAACCCCCCTCGCGAATTATGGGGCACATCGCGTTATTCCATACCTTTTTTCATGCATCCTATTAGCAGTATGCCGCTAAATTGCCTTGAAGTTTGCATCGACCATGATCATCCCAAACAATTTGAGGATATCACGGCCGGGGACTTCCTGAATGAACGCTTGGTGGAATTGGGTTTGGTTAAAAAATGAAGCTATGGCAAGAATGGTCTCCTGTATCAGGTTATTTTTACTGAGTTTTGCCCTATCGCTTTCTTGCCTATATCCCAATAGGATCAGTGCCCAGGATAAGGAGGCATTGATGGGCATCTCGATTACCAATGTTTATGATGCTTTTGGAAAAGAAAAGAATGGCCTGCAACAGGATTTCGGTTTTTCATGCATTGTCGATTACCACGGGACTATCGTTTTGTTCGATTCGGGTACGGATGCCAAAGTGTTCGAGCAGAATGTAAAAT
>JBATHI010000539.1:0-1962 GCA_049666645.1 Flavobacteriaceae bacterium
TCAGATCGCCGTGACCGTCTCCGGCATGTTCTTCGATCATATACAGCTCGTCCCCAAAAGTCTCGTTAAATTCTTCCAGGGCGGGCTGTTTTGGCACATAATAGAGCACCGGGTTCGTATGATAGAGGTCAATGGCGTCGGAAAGCGGACCTATGGAAAACGGAGCGTAGGGGTGGGATCCCGTATAAAAATCTTGCATAAATTTCTCCAAAAATGTATCCTCGAGCTCGTCGATGACATATTTGTCCGGAAAAACCATGGCCTGCAGATAGCGTTCAGATTGTTTTCTCAATGCCCGCATTACATATTCCTTACCGTTTTTATGTTTGAGCCGAAGTGATTTGGACTGGTGACCTCCGCCCATGCGCACAGGGGTTAGTCCTCCGAACAAGGTGTCCAATCGAACCGTAGGGGCATTCACTTGTATCCCATAGTATTTCCGATAGCGTTCGCCCCATAGGGTCTTGAAAATTGCGCTTTTGTCCAATTCCCGATCGGTATAGATTGCGGCTTTGATATCGGGCGGAAAATTGGTCGCGTAATTTTTCATCGACAGGCCACGGTCCGCTGGCAATACCTCGGCATGGTACAGCAGATCGTTGTTTCCTGTTTTGGAAATTCCATGAAAAGAAACCGCGGAAGAACCATCGGAATATACGTCCAGTACGGCAAATCCCATACTGCCCGTGGAGAACCGGCTGCCTCCCAATAATCGGGTGGCACCTTTCTTGGCCCCGGAACCACTTACAATTTGAGGGGTTTCATTTTCAACGATATATTGCAGCGTATGCTCATGGCCAGAGGCAAAAATGACTTTCTTGGAAAATTGTGCCAAGGTGACCATTCGGTTTTTGAATTCCGTATACCTTTTGTTCCTGATATCTTCGGTGGAAGCACCGGAGGTTTTTCGAATCAAGTTGATCACTGTGCCCAAAACCGGCATTGGAATACTGCCCCCTGCAGGAAAGAGCTGCTGCGCAATGGTATACTGGCCTCCATGGGGGCCATAGGTGAACATAGGGTGGTGCATGGCGATGAGGGTGGTCTTATCGCTGTTTTTTTTGATCTCACTTTCGACCTCTTCCCAAAACTTGGCTCGACTTTTGATGCTACAGCCATCGTTAATGGTAGGATGTTTGTCCCAATTGGTTAGGTACCATTCCGTATCAATGGCGATCAGCACGGTTCGATCATCGATGTCGACGATTTCGATGGGACAACCATTTTCGGGAAGGAATGGGTTTTTGCCCTTAATTTTTTTCTCGATATAATCTTCTTCCCGTTTCAATCCTTTGAGCCCTTCGTTATACCAATCATGGTTTCCAGGGATGAACAAAGGACGTCCCTTAAACCCGTCCAAAGTGCTTAATTGGGCATCGAGATGGTTTTTGGCACGTTGATAGGCCATGCTGGAATCTTTCTTATCGGGCAGGCCCGCGGGATAGATATTATCCCCCAAAAAAACGGCAGTGCTGTTTTTATCCGCGTTTTGTAGGGCCTCCTTAAAAGAGAGCAATGCAGGATTAAGTTGATTTTTGGGAGAAAGCCCTGCATCCCCTATAAGATAAAAGGTGTGGGCAACCGTTTTCCCATGATCCGGTTTTACCGGTTCCGGAACCTCGGCATACTTGGTCTTATAGGTGGCGCAACTTGACAAAATGACCGATCCAACCAAAATCGGGAGAAAGACTTTTTTAAGGTTTGGCAAGTCCAAAAAATTGTAATTTGCAGGCATAAATGCTAGTTTATGTTAGATATTGTCAAAAAAGCCGAGAATTATGCCGACGCATTGCTGTCAAGTGCCTTGGATGCCAAATACCTATACCACAACCTTCAGCATACCCATAGAGTCGTTAAAAGTACTAAAGAATTACTTAACGCGATTTCCCTGACGGAAAAGGAAAAAGAGTGGCTCGTTCTGGCGGCTTGGTTACATGATCTGGGCTATACCAAAACGTACGC
>JBATHI010000540.1:0-4873 GCA_049666645.1 Flavobacteriaceae bacterium
CCCTGTGCCACCCTGGTTTGCTGAAGTATAATTTCAGACAGCCATATTTTATAGGGATCTTTGGTGGCACGCCATGGAAGTGCTCTTTTGTTTGTGGCATACCAGCGCAAAACTTTTTGGGAAAACAACATGAAACTCTTCGTAAAGCGCTAAAGTAGTGGTTTATAGACTTAAAATTAATGGTTTAAAGCAAAAGATTCAATTTAATTTATATATTTGCAACCCTTAAAACAAACTATATTATTTCATTTAATAAAAGATGACGAAAGCGGAAATTGTAGCAAAAATCGCGGATAAACTAGGAATGGAAAAAGGAGATGTCCAGGCCACCGTGGAATCGTTTATGGAAGAGGTAAAATCTTCTTTGGAAAGCGGTGACAACGTATATTTACGTGGTTTTGGTAGTTTTATTATCAAGAGAAGGGCCGAAAAGACCGGAAGAAACATTTCTAAAAACACCACTATCAAGATAGCGGCACATAACATACCCTCGTTCAAGCCTGCAAAGGTTTTTATTGAAGGTGTAAAGAGCAATGTTCAAATAAGGTAATCAATAATTTAAAAGCAGATCTTCATGCCGAGTGGTAAAAAACGAAAAAGACATAAGGTAGCTACCCATAAGCGTAAAAAGCGACGGAGAGCTAACCGACACAAGAAAAAGTAGTTGTTCCGACTACTTTTTCATTTTAATCCGTTCTTTGACATAGAAATTCAAAAAAGAAGAATTTCGGCAGGTCTACACGACCTGTTTATAACATTGTTTAATCTATTTATCCACTCCGATTATTGTGGAGGGATAACTATAAATACAATCAGGTGAATAGAGAATTAATCGTAAGATCTAGTTCTGATGGCGTTGATTTTGCTTTGCTTAAAGATGGAAAGCTCACTGAATTGCATAGAGATGAGGATAATAACAATTTTTCCGTTGGCGATATTTTTTTGGCCAAGATACGGAAGCCTGTGACCGGTTTAAATGCCGCGTTTGTGAACGTTGGTTATGAAAAAGATGCCTTTCTGCATTATCATGACCTTGGGCCACAATTGGCCTCAATGCTAAAATTCATTAAAAATGTGAGTATGGGAAAGCTTAGGGATTACTCCCTCAAAAACTTTCCTTTTGAAAAAGACATTGACAAAAACGGTGTGATTACCGATGCCATTAAGGCCAATCAATCTTTACTGGTGCAAATCGTAAAGGAACCCATTTCCACCAAGGGACCCAGAATTAGCTCAGAACTTTCGTTCGCAGGGCGATATCTGGTCATGGTGCCTTTTTCAGACCGGGTCTCGGTCTCGCAGAAGATAGGCAGCAAGGAGGAAAAAGAGCGTTTGAAAAGGTTGGTCATGAGCATTAAGCCAAAAGGTTTTGGTGTAATCATCCGTACTGTTGCCGAAGGCAAAAAAGTCGCGGAACTGGACAAAGATTTAGAAAACTTGCTGAACAAATGGACAGCAATGTGCAAAAGATTGTACAAAGCGCCAACGCCATCAAAGGTATTGGTCGAAGTCAACAGGGCCTCCAGCATTCTTAGAGATGTGTTCAATGACACCTTCACGGGGATCTATGTCGACGATGAAACGCTTTGCGGACAAATTCAAGATTATGTTGAAGAAATCGCACCGGGCAAAGAGTCGATTGTGAAGCATTATAATTCCCAAGTACCGATTTTCGAGAAATACGGGATAGAGCGACAAATCAAGACTTCTTTCGGGCGCACGGCCTCCATGAGCAAGGGAGCCTATTTGATCATTGAACATACCGAAGCACTACATGTGATCGATGTGAACAGCGGTAATCGGTCGAACAAGGCAAACAATCAGGAAGACACCGCTTTGGAAGTGAACCTTTTGGCCGCTTCGGAAATTGCCAGGCAGCTACGCCTGCGCGATATGGGCGGCATCATTGTCATCGACTTTATCGACATGGTAAAACAGCACCATAGAAAAAAGCTGTTCGAACATCTCAAAGGTGAGATGAAGGATGATCGGGCCAAGCACAAGATCTTGCCCCCTAGTAAATTCGGACTCATCCAGATCACGAGACAAAGGGTGAGGCCGGAAATAAATATAAAGACCACCGAGGAAGATCCCAATAAGCCAGGTGGAGAAGTAGAGGCCCCGATAGGGATTGTCGACAGGGTCAATTCGGATTTGGAGAAGTTATTGAAGGGCCCGGCAAAGGAAAACGTTGTGACACTAAACATACATCCTTTTATTGCCGCCTATCTAACGAAAGGTTTTCCATCAATCCGTACCAAGTGGTTCTTGGAATATAAAAAGTGGATAAAGATCCAACCAAGGGATGCCTATACCTATCTTGAATATCGTTTCAAGAATAAAGAAGGCAAAACTATTTATTAAAACTTAAGCGACCTTTGGAAACGGGGGTCGCTTTTTTTTATTTCCACTATTTTTGCCTCATGCCATCTTCAAAAAGCTATTCCATACAGGAAGCCACCAAAAAATTGGAAGGCTATTGTGCCTATCAGGACCGATGCCATAAAGAAGTCGTGGGAAAATTGCGGGAAATGCACATGATACCTGAGGCCATTGCTATCATCGTCACCCAATTGATCCAAACCGACTTTCTGAATGAAGAAAGGTTCGCCAGAAGTTTTGCCAGAGGGAAATTCAACATCAAAAAATGGGGCAGGAACCGAATTATCAGTGCATTGAAACAAAGGGATATTTCCAAATACAACATAGGTATGGCCCTCAAGGAAATTGATGATCGGGACTATTTAATGACCTTTGATGAACTCTCTAAAAAATACCTCAGAAGCCTCAAAATGGGAAACCCGCAAACAAGGCGAAAAAAAATGGCCGACTATCTTTTGTATCGCGGATGGGAAAGCGAGTTGGTCTATGACAAGATCAAAGAACTGCTGGGATGATCATTACATGGATGGGATCTCCGATCAACTCCCATTTAACGAAAATTGAAACTGGCACCAATACCCACCACCAACTGGTTGTGGAGTTCCTCAGCGGGACTTCTGTCTTCGGATTTGTACTTGGCAATGGGAAAACCCACTTCGCCAAAAAGTCCAAAACCATCCGACAGGAAATACCGAACCCCCGTATGGAACCCAAAATTCTTTAGACTTAGGTCCAAGCCCGGATAAATATCGAATTCATCGCCCAACCCGATAACTTCGCCCAAATGCGCATTGGCCCTAGCCTTTACATCGAAACGATCGGTAAACCCCGCGTTCAAATTTTCGTCGACACTTAAAATATATGTTGAGGAAATGCCCAGGGAAATATTTTCCGCCAACCCGTAATCGTAGGTGGCATTGATTCCAGTTCCGTTGTCCTGTAGGTTGATACCCACCTGAAATTTTTGATCTCCTTCACCTGAATAAGCTTGGGAAAAAAGGCTGCTTATACCCATTAGGCACAAGAGGTAGGTACAATAGTTTTTCATAGGTCGGTAATTTAGAGTTGAATATTTAAGATACTGATAATAAATAACTATCACAATACTTTTTGGGCCCCTACCATCGCTTTCTGGTTCTTCCATTCTATCCATTGTTGACCGCCCAATTTACGCATCAAGTTGTCATAGTTGCGCATCACAAATATATTATAGAGCCCTTTTACCGCATTGGCTGCATTTCTGGGCCATGCTCTCAGACTCATCGAAAATCCCGGTGTAAGATATCTCATATAATGCCAATATCCTTCAGGCATATACAAAACCTCGCCATGTCCCAAAAGCGTTCGATAGCCATTGGCCTGCTTCAAAAGAGGCCATTTTTCAAAATCGGGATTGCCAAAATCGATGCTTTCATGGGTAATCAAAGAATGGGGTACCTTATAGAGGTTCTTGGTTTCCGTTTGCGGGAATAAAATACATTCCTTGGTGCCTTCAAAATGAAAATGAAAAATGTTCGCCAAGTCAATATCGTAATGCATGAATGTGTAGGAATCACTGCCCCCGAAAAAGAGCATCGGTAAATTCTTTTGCAGTTTGAGCCCTAAATCGGGATACCCGTAATCTGCCTGTAACTCGGGTACCTCTTTTAGTATATTCCACAGGAATATTCTGTAACGTGTGGGTTCATTCTGGAGCAGGTCGATATAATCGGCCATTTTCATTTTAGCGTGAGGTTCGTTAAAACCATCTTTGTGGTGAACAGGCCTATCATCGTAGAGCGGTACAATTTTATCCCCGGCAACACGGCGCATATACTCCAGGTTCCAGCAGCTGTAAGCGGGCCAATCTACAGTAGCCTTTTCGATCACTACCGGCAATTGCGGCCTGAAATAATGGTTGATAAAGTCTTGTTTGTTGATGGTTTTAACCCTTGGGATTTCTAGTAAATTCAATGTTATTCGGGTTATTTATATAACCTCAAATTTAATTAACCTTTGGGAAATATTATCTTAAAAAAAAGCAAATGTAAGCCTATTCAGCCGCCTTGCTTCTGCGTTTTGCATCCTCGTTCCGAGCGATATGGTGACCCGGCCTCGACCATTTTGGTTTTTCTCCCAAGGGTATAAACTGTGAATCGGCTGCTTCCACCGTTTTGGGCTGGTCTATTCTGGCAAAGGCTTTCTGTGGACGTAATCCCAAGGTAGAGAACATGGCCATATCTTCATTCACGTCAGGATTGGGCGTGGTCAACAATTTATCGCCCGCAAAGATCGAATTGGCCCCGGCAAAGAAGCACATGGCCTGTCCTTCCCTACTCATGTCGGTGCGGCCTGCCGATAACCTGACCTGTGTTAGTGGCATCACGATGCGGGTCGTAGCCACCATCCGGATCATATCCCAAATGGCTATGGGTTTCATTTCCTCCATAGGGGTACCCGCAACGGCCACCAAGGCATTGATGGGCACGGATTCGGGTTGGGGGTTGAGCGC
>JBATHI010000541.1:0-7131 GCA_049666645.1 Flavobacteriaceae bacterium
TTCATCTATAGGATGATCGATACCGGAAAGATGGATCTTTCGGGGGAATTGATCTCCGACTTGCTGCTGCAACTGGTTTTCTTCTTTCTTTTTTCTTGGCTCATATTACAGCTCAGCGCCAACTGGGCATATGTCTATATCAGGTCGAATATGGTTCGTATTGCCGTCACGGTGCTGTTGGGTGTCGCTTTCTTGACGGGTACCTTAAAAGTGCTGGAACAGGTCTATCCCATGGCCGGCCTTTCGATATCGCGTGAAGAGCAGGGATTCTTGTTTTTCAAATACGTCATTATCCTGATCAGCCTTTTATTCGTGGGCCGGATCTTAAGGCTACAACTGATCCAAAAAGAAAGCGCGATCGAAAACGAACACCTGAAGCAACAGAATCTGCAGAACGAGCTCACCGCCCTAAAGAACCAAATCGATCCCCATTTCCTGTTCAATTCGTTGAATTCGCTCAACTGCCTGATCCGCGACAATGAGGAAGCAACGTCGTTCGTCACTAAGCTGTCGTTTATGTATCGCTATATCCTGCAGAGCGGGGACAGGGATTTGGTGACCGTTAAGGAAGAGCTCAAATTTCTGGAAAGTTATGTGCATTTGATCAAAGCCCGGTACCGTGACCGGTTTTCGATCCAGATCAACATCGATCCTGCCGATCTCGACAAACAACTGCCGCCGCTTGCCCTCCAATCGATGGTCGAAAATGCAGTCAAGCACAACGAGATTTCGGAAACCAATCCGTTGATCGTAAAGATTTTTTCCAAAGACGACGCGATCTGTGTGGAAAACCCGATCAGGCCTAGGACCACCCTTGCCGAGGGCACGGGAAGCGGCCTTTCCAATCTTCAAAAACGATATTTTTTATTGGCAAAACGGAACATGACCATTTCCACCGAAAACAATAACTTTAGTGTTGAACTGCCTTTCTTGAAAACGATATGACCGTAGTGATCATAGAGGATGAATTGTCCGCAAGTGAAAACTTGGCCTATCTGCTGCAGCGGATCGATCCATCGATCCGGGTCGTCGCCGTACTCGAATCGGTGAAGGCTGCCGTGGCCTATTTTGCCAAGCCCCATGAAATCGATTTGGTGTTTTCGGACATCCACTTGGCAGACGGCCTCTCCTTTGAGATCTTCGATCAGGTCAAGATCGAAGCCCCTATGATCTTTACCACGGCCTATGACCAGTATACCTTAAAGGCCTTCAAGCTGAACAGCATCGACTACCTGTTGAAGCCCATAGACCAGGAAGAGCTGTCGGCCAGTTTGGAGCAGTTCAAGACACAGTCAAAAGGCACGGGTCTGGTCGATGCACAGGTAACGGGCCTATTGGATCTGATCAAGGCCAAGACCAAAACCTTCAAGGCAACATATCTGGTGAACCAAAGAGACCAAATGCTTCCCCTGAAGACCGAACAATTTGCATATATCTTCATCGATTTAGGCATGGTCAAGGTCAAGACCCAGGACAACCAGACCTATATCCTCGACAAAAAATTGGAGGATATTGAAAACGAACTGGATCCCGCCATTTTTTGCAGGGTCAACCGACAGTTTATCCTCTCCAAAAACGCCATAGCGAACATCAAATACCATTTCGGGGGGAAGCTCCTGGTGAATGTGCGGCCTCCGTCTGAAGAACGCATTGTGATCAGCAAAGCCAAGGCGCCCGATTTTAAAAAGTGGATGGATTCTTAAAGGTGTTCAAAGTTTTGGGGATTCTGTTTTTACCCGGGTTATAGTACAATAGATTGCTCCCGTACACTATGAAACGTCTGGAAATTTCCCATTTTAACGGGCACCCTATTTTGATATCTAAAAAATAGATTTTAATGGGAGGCCATTTTATTTCCTCCAACCTAGCGGATTTAATTTTAAATTCTTTATCTTATCAACATTGCGTTTCTAACCTTTTTTACTGAAAGAATTACGGAAAATAGCTCCCCTACCCATCAATAAATTTTTCAAAATCGCACCACCGGTCCTGAGCATCACACGGTTCAAGGTCTCTATAGTGCATTTTATGTGCTGTTGGCAGCCAGGCAATAAGAAATTTGGGCGGTGACAGAAGCTTCATTCTCAAGGAACAAGGCTCCGGTAGGCCGTTGTTAAAGTGCATTAAACATAAAAACAAATAGATATGAAATTAGTAGTACTCTCGGCAAATCCCAACCTGTATTCCACAAAACGCCTGGTAGAGGCCGGCAAAAAGAAGGGGCATGAAATGCAGGTGGTTGACCATACCAAATGCGATTTGGTCATTGAAAAAAAGAAACCGGGCATCGTTTACAAGGGGGTTGAAATATCGGACGTAAACGGGGTCATCCCCAGGATCGGGGCTTCCGTCACCTTTTACGGAACGGCCGTTGTGAGACAGTTCGAAATGATGAAAATTTTCACCGCCACCGAATCCCAGGCCCTGGTAAGATCAAGGGACAAATTGCGGAGCTTGCAGATCCTCTCGCGGGCCGGGCTCGGGCTGCCCAAGACCGTGTTCAGCAACTATTCGAAAAATGTGGGCGGCATTATCGACAAGGTCGGGGGCGCCCCCCTGGTCATTAAACTTTTGGAGGGCACCCAAGGGCTTGGGGTGGTGCTGGCCGACAACAGAAACTCTGCCGAATCGATCTTGGAGGCGTTCAACGGGCTGCAGGCCAGGGTGATCGTGCAAGAATACATCAAGGAGGCAAAAGGGGCCGATATCCGCGCTTTTATCGTTGACGGCGTGGTGGTCGGGGCCATGAAAAGACAGGGGAAAGAGGGGGAATTCAGATCTAACCTGCATCGAGGTGGATCGGCCAACATCATCGAACTCACCGATGAGGAAGAAAATGCTGCCTTGAAAGCGGCCCAGGTGATGGGCTTGGGCATTGCCGGGGTAGACCTATTGCAATCTGCAAGGGGGCCCTTGATCCTTGAAGTAAATTCATCGCCTGGCCTGGAAGGGATTGAAACAGCCACGGGAAAGGATATCGCCGGCCATATCATCAAATATGTGGAGCGCAATGCCGAATAAAAATATCGAAATTCTTGGAACGCCCATCAAGCCTGGCAAAAGCTATCGGCTTACCCTGAACATCGCCAAACTGCACACGCGGTCGAACATCGAAATCCCCATCATCGTGTCGCGTGGCAAACAAGACGGGCCGAGCATCCTCTTAACAGGAGGGATTCACGGCAATGAGATCAACGGCGTTGAAATCGTTCGCAGCATCATTATGTCCAAATACAACAAACCCACCAAGGGCATGGTCATCTGTATTCCCGTGGTAAACGTTTTTGGATTCATCAACCAAACCCGGCAATTCCCTGACGGAAGGGACCTTAACCGGGTCTTTCCCGGAAACAACAGGGGTTCGCTCGCCAGCCGGTTTGCCTATCATATCATGAAAGAGATCATCCCCCATATCGACTATGGGATCGACTACCATACCGGGGGAAATGCGCGTTTTAATATTGCACAGATCCGCATGGATCCAAAAAATAAGGAATGCCTTCAATTGGCCCGTATTTTTGGTGCCCCCTTTATATTGCAATCCAAAAACAAGGAAAATACCTTTAGGGACGTCTGTGTGAAACGCGGCAAAACGATTTTGCTGTTCGAAGGGGGAAAGTCGATGTTTTCCGATGATCGGATTACCTCCTATGGTGTGGCCGGCGCAATGAGGGTGATGCAGTTCTTGGGGATACGGGATTTTCAAAAGGAACTGTCTGAAATGCACTTTCCCGCAACCGAATCGATTCTTTTGGAGTCGTCCCGATGGATCAGGGCCAGCTTTTCCGGAATGTACCGGCCATATGTGGCTTTGGGGGGCTATGTGGAGAAAGGGCAGGTGGTCGCCAGTATTTCCGATCCCTTTGGGGAATTCGAAAAATCGATCAAGGCCAGTAGTCCGGGTTATGTGATCTGCGTGAACCATTCCCCTATCGTAAATCAAGGGGACGCCATTTTGCACATCTCAAAAAACACCTCAAAGCGCTAAGCGGCTCCACTGCTTTGGCCAAGATTCGTTTCTACTTCAGCCCGCCGCCTTCTTCGCCCATAACTTCACATCTGCTTAGATCATTTTTTATATGCCTTCGGACATTAAAGACGCCATTTCGTCAACCTTGCCTTGTGGTTCTGCTCTGGATCGATTTATTTTAGGCAAACAGATCTAATAACCTAAAACGTAAAACGATGCTTAAAAAAACACTTTCATTAGCGCTCTTGGCCGCGATGTGCCTGGGCGCTTTGGTCACCATCGAGGCCCAGGAAACCATGATGGCAGATCCGATATGGGAATCGATTATATTGACCCCCGATAACACCAAACTGAAAATCTTAGGGGAGAACATGCGAAAGCACAACCAAAAATACCATAAACAAGGTCCTTACAGTGTTACGGTCTATACCATCTCCAGTGGGCCCAATAGCGGTAAACTGGTCTGGATGATGGGCCCATTGAAATTTGCCGATCTTGACGGCCGGCCCGCTGCGGGCGGTCATGAAGAGGATTGGCGGGACAATGTAATGCCTTATGTCAAAAAAGTGGAAAACGGGGAATACTGGCAGCAAGACGATAAGGTCTCCAATACCGGTATGCTCACCCCGAACACTTCGGAATATCCGATCTTGGGCGTTCGCTATTGGGAGATCAATACCGAACACGGGCACAGCCTCGATCGGGTCTTGAAGCAGATCAGCGATGCCGTAAAAGCCATGGACGGCGACAACCCTTGGGGCGTTTATGAAAACCTGTTCCGACAGGGCGACCTAGGCAGGCATTTTGCCACGGTAAGTTTCAGCAAGAAATGGGCTGAATTTGATGAAGATTCAAAGTTTAAAGCGGCCTTCGACAAAGTACATGGGGCTGAAGCATGGGATGCATTTCTCCGGGACAGCGATCAGGTCTTCGATAATAGCTGGGATGAAATTTGGGTGTACGACAAAAACCTCAGTGGCGATTAAGGAAACCATTGATCAAAACAAAAACCCCTGATCACGGGGGTTTTTTTATTTCACCCTCTTACTTCGCCCAAGGCCCTTTTATCGACGAAATGCACAAAAAATACGATTAAACCACAAGTTTTGGCACTTTCACAACAATTCTGAACGGGTACGCCACACAAAATCGTACCTTATTGTTATTGCTAATCCTTTAAAATTATACTGCTATGGAGACAAATTCAGACAAGCACCCCGTATTGAATGCCATCCTATCCGTTTTAAATATAAGCCTGGAAGTGGTACTGGCATTGATCGTCCTTGGATTCTTGATGGGTCTATTGGGCCTTACAAGCTGATGGGCACGAAGCGGGCCGACCACCCTTGCAGGGAGGAAGACCCTAAATAATAAAAGATCCCCGCGACCTTGTGCCGCGGGGATCTTGTTTTTTTGATATGGAAATTTCCTTTCCTTGGGGGAACTACTCGCTCCCCAAGCTCAGTGCCAATTCATGGGTGCAGCTCATATGGGCAATGGAGGCCGCATATACGGCGTCATCCGCCGCATCCCTGGCTTCCTGCCCCGCGCCTTGCGATTTCCGCATATAATAATGCATATTGCCCAGGTTCTTGGCCGAGTTCGCCGCTTTGGCATTGGCAAAGGCTTCCTCTGCAAAATCACGTGCGTCGAGCGCATGGCGCTCCGCATCTATCGAATGGCTTTTCACCGCATCTAGGCCGCAAACTTCCGAATAATATTGTGCCTCGGCCGCCCTTAACACCGCCTCATCTGCAGCATTCAGTGCTTTCCCCATCATCAGCTCCACTTTTCGGGCGTTGGTGCGCGCCGAAGCGAATTGCGCGGCATAGGCCGCCGATTCGGCAAAGGTCTGTAGCGAATCGACCTGATGGCTGACGACCGCCATATAATTTTTTACCCCCTCCATTTCACTCTTGAAGAGTTCGCATTGTGCAACTGTGATCATGGGCAACAATAGAAAGGCCCATGCTAGTTGGAGACTCGGTTTAAATCGTGGGATGTGTTTCATAAAGGGGGATTTTAAGGTTACGTTTTCTTTAGAACCGTGCTTTTTTCAATAAATTTTGGACCAAGGGACAAAAACCCATTAAAAAGGTTAAAAGGGCCATAAGGAATTAGAACAGGTTTTTCTTTTCAATATTGTGTCGCCCAAAAATTAGGTTCGGAACGGAATGCCCAATAATTCATTATCTTCGGTTGCGCAACAACCCTTATCAATCCAAGCTGCCTTTTTTTTAATAATTTCCGCGAGCCAATGGCAGACAATAACAAGCCTTTAAAAAAGAGGGTGATATCATTGGTGTAGGGATTCTTTTTATCCCCGGCATGTAATCGATGATCCGTTGACGAAACAAAGCATATGGCGCAATTTTTAGGCATTGATGGCAAATATTATCCCGAGGGCAGCATCCTGGGGCAGGACGGAAAGTATTATCCCAAAGGGTCCTTTTTGGGCATCGATGGCAAATATTATCCCGAGGGCAGTATCCTGGGGCAGGACGGGAAGTACTATCACAAAGGGTCCTTTTTGGGCATCGATGGCAAATACTATCCCGAGGGCAGTTTCCTGGGACAGGACGGGAAGTACTATCCCAAAGGATCCTTTTTGGGCATCGATGGCAAATACTATCCCGAAGGCTATTTCCTCGGGCAGGACGGGAATTATTACCCCAAAGGCCATACCCTGGGCATGGATGGGAAATATTATCCATCATAAAAATACTGTGGAAAGCCGACCTGTTCGAACAATCTGGCAACGCCACAAAACGTCCCGTCCTAAAATCCACCCCGATAGCTATCGGGACCATAAAGCCAAAAAGGCCATTGGCGGACCTTCTTTTTCCATAATGTTGCGAGCTGGGGTGTGCAGTCCTGGACCGCGTTCAGCACGCGCGAGCGGTTCCCAGGAGCACTAGCGAATGGGAAACACCTAATGAAAAAGTGTCCTTTTCGCGCCTCTTTTTGGACAAGCAAAAAGATGCAAGAGAAATATTTTTATGTTTCTTTCTTTTTTTCATCGCCAAAAAAAGAAAAATAGGCCGGGTCTTATGCCCAAAAAGGTTATTAGTGAGTTATCTTTTTCTGTAGTGTAGCGAGCGGGGGCGTAAAGAATGCGGGAAACCTTGGACCGCGTTCAGCCCTTGTGAGCGGTTCCCATG
>JBATHI010000542.1:0-3460 GCA_049666645.1 Flavobacteriaceae bacterium
GTTCTGGTACAGACTGGTGATGTCCTGGGCATCGGGCTTGGTATCGTCAGCGATACGTTCGCGCAGCAGTACCCCATTATAGGTATCTCCCTTTTTAATCCCGAGGACACGGAGCAACTGTCGGTCGGTATACACCGTATTTCCCACAAAGTCGATATCCCCGAAATAATATTTGTTCCCTTCCTCTACGGTAAGTTTGATGTCGATGTTGTTTTCGTCCACTTTGATGACGGAGTCGGTTACGACCCTGGCATCCCGAAAACCGTTCTCGGCATATTTATCGACCAATGAGGCCAGATCGGTCTCATAATCATCTTCTATGAATTTTGATTTTTTCCAGAAACGACCCGGTTTTTTTTCCTTGGTCTTTTTCATCGCTGTTTTAAGCTTGCCCCTGGAAATCTGTTCACGCCCGGCGAAAATGATTTTTCTTATTTTGACCTTATCCCCCTTTTTGATATTGATCACCATGTTCTGGGTATTGGCATCAGTAGTATCCTTGGCGGTAGCAATCGCCACCTGAGCATTGAGATATCCCTGCTTCCTATACTTGTTTTCCAAGTAATTTTTGGTATTGGCAATGAGGCTTTCGGTGATTTTTTTCCCTTTTTTCAAATCGGTGTCATCTACAATTTCCTTCAGCTTCCGCTTGGGAACGCCATAGATGACGACATTGGCCAAGGTGGGCCTCTCGGTAATGTTCAGTTCGAGATATACCTTACCGTCCTCGATGTTGGTGATGTAAAAGGCGATATCGGTGAACAGTTCCAGACCCCATAATTTGCTGATTACCGCGCTGATTTCTTCCCCGGGAATGGTAATGGGCTGACCGACCCTCAGGCCGGTATAGGTTTTCACCGTTTGCTCGTTGTAGCTTTGCAGCCCGGACACTTCCAAACCTCCCAAAATATATTTACTGCCATCGTCATAGGAAATCTCCTGGGCCGTAGTAAATATGGAAGTGAAAAGTAGTAGGAGGGTTATTGTGGATCCTAGCGGTATGAATCTTTTCGCACCACTAGTTGAGTTGTTCGCTTGTTTTTCCAAATCTTCGTTCTCTGTTCTGGTAATTTTTGATGGCCGCCACCAAATGTTGCTCTTCAAAATCGGGCCAAAATACGTCAATAAAATATAATTCGGCATAGGCGATTTGCCATAGTAAAAAATTACTGATCCTGTGTTCCCCGCTGGTGCGGATTAGCAGGTCTACATCTGGTAAATCATGCGTGTAAAGATGAGTATTTATAATGGTTTCATCAATATTTTCAGGAGAAATTATATTATTTTTAACTTTGATCGCGATGGCTTTTACCGCATTTTTAATCTCTTCACGCGCGCCATAACTGAGGGCAAGCGTCAACGTTAATCCGCAATTTGATTTTGTTTTCTCCATTACTTCCAGGAGCTCTTTGTAAGCTTTTCGGGGAAGGGAGGAAATATCCCCTATGGTATTCAGGCGCACATTGTTTTTTTCAAAAGTGGGGAGTTCCTTTTTCAGCGAGGATACCAATAATCTCATCAAAGTGTCCACTTCCCTTTTTGGACGTTTCCAGTTTTCAGTGGAAAAAGTGTAGAGCGTTAGATATTCGAGTCCGATTTCAACGCTTTGCTCAACGGTACGGCGAACGGTATGCACTCCATGTTCATGGCCAAATACCCTGAGCTTCCCTTTCTGTTTTGCCCATCTGCCATTACCATCCATGATAATCGCGATATGCCTGGGAAGATTTTGGTTGTTTAATTCTTCACTTGTGTCCATAAAAAAATTACTCGAAACAATCCCTACATGGTTTTCTGCCAAAGGTATAGGTCAGGGTAAGTCCGGAGAAGACGTACCAGTCGTCACTATTAATGTTGCCAAAGGTAACATCAATTTGTTTACTAACGTTGGCTTTTTCCGGATTGTTGGCATCCAAGTTGTCGGTAAAGGTATAGCGTGCACCAATTTCGGCCCCTAAGATGAGGTATTGGTTCAAACGCAACTTGGCCCCTACCGTCATCGGAATGGCCAAAGCACCGTCTTTTTGGTTGGCGTTCTGCAATTGGCCAACGTCAAAATAATTGTAGTCATACCTGAAATAAGTGAAGCCTGTATACAAATACGGCGTAAAAGCGGGCCCTAAGTTATGGAGGTTATAATCGACGAAGTTGAACTCGAGTCCGGCCGAGGCTTCAAGGACAGAATTGTCGACCACATAGCCCCTTTGCCTTCTTGATGGACTGCTCGATTTACTGTCATCGGCGGTAAAACTGCCGTACATCATACTGGCCCTCCAGGCATATCGTTTGCTTTTGTTCCATTTGAACAGTCCTCCAAAGGCCAAACCGGAAGGCATAATATAATCGGTCCTTCCCACATCGCCGATATTATTGGCGCCACCCGCAAAGAGGCCAATTTCATAGGTCTGCGCAGTGGCGTTCACCGCAAAAAAGACCAGTATTATCACAACATATCGCTTCATTGCTTCCAAAGGTTTGCAAATATAATAAGAAGGAGTAACCGCCCCTTAGCCTTAAGCAAGGTATTCTATGTTGTAAAACAGCGATTAATCCCTTTTATTGTTTTATGGAAGTTTCAATTACGGCGGTCTTCGCCCCATAGTAATTTGTTGCGAAGTGTTTTAAGGAAGCTCTCGGAGGTATATTCGATCATTTTAATGGTAAAGGCTGCTTTGCGCACCATGATCTCTTTCCCATTTTCGAGGGAAGCGATCCTCGAATCAAGGGACACCAGGTGGTTTTCTTCCCTACCCGATACTTTGAGCCGAATGATGGTGTCATCTGAAATGACCAAGGGCCGGGCATTTAAGTTATGCGGTGCGATCGGGGTCAGCACCAAGGATTTGGCGGTCGGCACGATGACCGGACCTCCACAGCTCAAGGAATACCCGGTTGAGCCTGTTGGGGTACTTATAATGAGCCCATCGGCCCAATACGAGGTCAGGTACTCGTCATTTAAATAGGTCTCGACGGTGATCATCGAAGTAGTATCTTTTCTACTCACCGTTATCTCATTGAGCGCAAAATTGAGTTCTTGGAATTCCGGAATCGGAAAATCAGCGAGCACTTCCACCAGACTACGATCCACGATGTGGTAGGCCCCATTTACAAATTCCTGCACCACCTTGCGCACTTCTTCTTTCTTGAAGGTCGACAAAAACCCCAAACGGCCCGTATTCACACCCACTATTGGAATCCCAAGATCGCGTACGAAGGTGGTGGCCCTTAAGATCGTGCCATCACCCCCAAAACTCACAAAAAGGTCGAAGGTACTGTCCAAGCCTTTGGAATGGGTGAAAGTCGGATAGTTTGGCATTTGGCCGCCCAGCCCTAAATGGGTGAAAAATTCCCGTTCAATGGCAACGCTGGCCGAGAATCGACTAAGTTCGTTTAGCAGTTCCCCGACGTAGTCCAGGGCATTTTCCTGATAGGGTTGACCGTAGATGGCGACCTTCATCCC
>JBATHI010000543.1:0-5251 GCA_049666645.1 Flavobacteriaceae bacterium
ATGCATATCACTTGAAAAACCAAAAGCTTGAACTGATACAATACGAGCTTTATAATATACACCTGCAGAGCTTTGTGACCCATTATGTAGCGGTCGTAATTTCAGGCGATTATCAGCTAAAATCGAAAAATAAACTTCAGGATATCATTTTCGACTTCTACTATAATTTTATGGCCATGAACTTAGATCTTGTTTTCCATTCAAAAGACAGTCCCGATAAAGGAGTCCGCACCATAGACAAAGCGTTGTTGGAAAAAGAACTGGCCATAAGTTTCGGCAATGCAAAAATCTAAAAAAGTGGTGATCTTAGGGCATTTTGGTGTGGGTAAAACCTCACTGATACGGCGCTTTGTCACCAACCAATTTTCTGACCAATACAAAGTGACCATCGGGGTACATATTACCAAAAAAATAGTCAACCTGCCCAAAGATGACATTTCGCTCATCCTTTGGGATCTGGAAGGCACGGATACACTGGAGGAAATTCGCAAGGCCTACCTTATGGGTACCCATGGCGTGGTCTTTGTGTTTGACGTGAGCCGCCCTTCCACTTTTCAACAACTCGATACGGACCTGCAAATAGTGGCCAGGAAAATCCCTGAACGGCCTTTGCTGGTCGTGGGCAACAAGATTGATCTGGTTAAAGCGGACGACATTGACCTATTATCGAAAAAATTGAATATATCCTATGATTACCTCACCAGTGCCAAAACCGGGGACACTGTGGAGGATGTTTTTATAGACCTCGCAACCCGATTGAACAAAGATGCTTAAGGCGTACCAACGGCAATTTACGATCGAGAACCTACAGTTTGTTTTGGTGGACGGTGAAGGTAATGTGCTTGAAAGTGAACCTTCTTTTTTGTCCATTGCCAAAGGCGATAACATGGCCGAAGTGCATCCATTTTTTGAAGGTTTGGCCGACCTGGAAAATGAAAAGGAACAAAAGCTCGCCTTTTATTGTGTGCACCTGAACATCAGCCAGCAAGATTACATTACCGATATCCACATGGTCCGGAAGAAAGAAGGACTTCTAATTGTGATACAAGACCTGACCGAACACTATAATACATACCAGGCGGTGGCACAGGCCAGGAACGAATCCATCATCAATGAAGAATTCATCGTACTTAAAAACGCGGAGCTCGAGGAAAGGGAACGTTTTAAGAACATGTTTATCCAAAACTTCAGCCATGAATTGCGCAATCCCCTCATGAGCAGCATGGCCATAGCTCAGATCTTGAGCGACACCGACTTGAACGACGAACAAAAACAATTGTTGGAGGTGTTGCGCGATTCCAACGGACATCTGAAATCATTGCTTGAAGATACCCTGAGCATCAGTATGATCGCCTCTGGAAAATTAGCATTGAAAAGCGCCTTGTTCAATCTTTTGAAATTATTGGAATTGCTGGCCTTTACCTACCAAACCAAGGCCAAGGCCAAAGGTCTCACTTTTGAGTATACCTGTGATTCGCGCGTGCCCGAATTGATCGAGGGAGATCGCATGCGACTTTTCCAGGTACTGACCAACTTGCTTGACAATGCCTTCAAATATACCGATTCAGGTACAGTGACCCTCTCGGTTTCCTTCAACCAAAAGTACGCCAAGACGGTACACCTGCACTTCGCCGTTTCTGACACCGGTCCGGGAATTCCCGAAGAGGACAGGAGTACCATCTTCCAGAGCTTTTCCCAATTAAACACCACCGACCCGAATGAGGGAACCGGATTGGGACTGGCCCTGGTCAAAGGATTGCTCACCTTGATGGGAAGTGAAATCAAACTCGAATCGGTACCCGGTAAGGGTTCGGTTTTCTCCTTTGACCTAGGGGCGAACGTGCCCTTGGAAACCGATCTACCGACCGGACCTAAAAAAAAGATTGGGGCGCCCTCCAGGAAAGACGGTACAGGTCGAAAATACAAACTGCTGTTGGTAGAAGACGATGAAAGGATACTTTCCTTATTGTTTAAGTTCCTGATGGACACAGGTCGTTTTTATATCGATGTCCTTGACGATGGGGCGCGGGTACTGGAGCAAGTAATCCAAAACGAATACGACATCATTTTAATGGACATAAACCTCCCCAATACTCGAGGAGACCATTTGACCCAAATCATACGCGATTTTCCATTTAAGAACATTGGAAAAATTCCTATTGTCGGGATGACCGCCTTTGCATATGAAGAGCACTTAAAGTCGTACAAATTGGCCGGTATGAATGCGGTGCTCTCCAAACCGTTTGATAAGGATGAACTGATCAACACCTTGTTCTCCCTTCTAGCCTAAATTCGGAAATTTAAACAGCCTGCCTCGCATTACTCCTTGCTTCGGTTTGTAAGATAAAGACTACTTTTAAGTATTTCATCGATAAAATAACTCCGTTTATCGATCCATTTTAAGCGTTTGCGCATATCGCTTTAATCCCTTCTCCCTGTTGTTATTTTTGAACGTTCTGTTGGATGAACAGCTTAAAACCTCAAGATAAAATGACAAAATATATAGTGATTTGGATCATGACTTCCACCATACAGGCCCCATGTGATTATGATGTGACAACAGCGTCAATGGCAGGTCTCATGATGATCAAAAAAGTAGAAGGTGTGAATTGTCTTGAAATCATACAAAAGCCCAATGAAAGGTCATTCGACCAGTACCATACTGCTCAAATATTCTATGACTCGTTGCTCAGGCATCAAAGAAAACATTCCGAAGTAGTTGGAATCCACGATGTCGCCTTAAAACAAAAAACCCAAAACCCATGAGAATAGCATTTGGAATCATCGAGGAAGTTTTGTTTGTCGTGAGTTTGATCGTTTTCATATCGGCCTTCACCCTGATCATATCTACAATTTGGGTTGAAAATTGGAAGGGACCGATCACTTCAGGCAGCAAGAAATGGAGTTTGAAATACCATAGACGCAAGCGGAAATTAAAAAAAACTTGGAATGGCCTTAGAAGAAAACTTCAAGGGTCAAGAATATATGAAAGCACTTTAGCCATAACACTTATCTAAACGAATGAATAAAGAAACCAAAAATCGGCAACTGAGCCTTTGGGGCAAATCCAAACTGAAAAAACATCCCTCAGGGAACATATATGGAGAAAAGGAATCGGAACTTTTTATAGGTGCCGCCTTTAGCGGAGACCTTCCAAAACTTTTCCCGGACGCCGATACGTGAGATCAAATCCCGGAAACCGCTGACAGTCTTTAATCCAAAACAAAATACCAATGCGACTATTTGACGATTTGACGATGAAAAGGACTTATGAAAAAATACTGATTGTATTGTGTTTATTGGGTTTGCTACTGAATATTTTATTATGGATACTATGAATACCGCAAGATTGCCCAGCATCGCTTTGTTGATATTGTTTATTATGACGGGTTATGGGTTTAGCACCCTCATTGAAAAGGAGGGCCAAACAGTAAGTTTGGTACCGACAATACCTACATCGCTCCTGAACTGCGGTGCGGCCATGGAAATTTATCCAATCCAACAAAATCGTGAAATCACCACAAAAAAGTTGATGGGACCAATACCCCCATCCGTTGGCAACTCCTATACTGCCTTCAAGGAAGCGGTGGCGTACATGGAATCCAGTGGGCGATATCACTGTATCAATTCCCTGGGATATTTGGGCAAATTCCAATTTGGAGAAGGAACGTTGAAAATATTGGGCATTAACGACACTAAGTTATTCTTAAAGGATCCAGCACTGCAAGAAGTCGTTTTTGATGCCAATGTGGCCCGAAACAAATGGCTCCTGAGAAAAGATATCAAGCGTTTTGCGGGGACCATTATAAATGGGGTAAATATCACGGAATCGGGCATGCTGGCCGCAGCGCATTTGGCAGGTGCCGGGAATGTCAAAAAATTTGTCCGTACCAACGGAAATTGGCAGGTGGCCGATGCCTACGGCACCACCATGCAACAATATTTGACGCGCTTTTCGGACTATGAAACGGAGGCTGTTTTGCCCCTACAACGTCCTAAAATAAAGCTTGTGGAAGTGTTTAAAAATTGAAATCCATTATGGATTGGTTTGAGTTAGTTAGTTTGAGTTTGTTTGTTTGTTTAAGTTGGTGTAGTTCGCATGGGACATGACAGGAGAAATCTTTCATGTCCCATGTTTTTTGACCCCCTTTAGCAATACATCACAATGGTTTGGCAGCAGTCAATCCTTGATTGTTTTTACGTTTTTTAGGCCTTTCTCCACCTTTCCCAAGGGGATTCCGTCCCCATCCAGTAAAAAAGGTTCAAAATCGCTTTCATTCACCCATCCCGCCTCGGTTTTTTCGCCTGCTATGAACCGCCCATAAAAATTCCCGTTTCGTGTAAAGGGATATTGTTCATAGAGATGGCCATAACCCAGCATGCGCAAATCACCCTGAGCTGTCAATTTGGATTCCATTTCAATTTTTAGTTGCGATTTAAGGATGGCATACCCAAGATTTCCGGCCAAATTGGTCATGCAAAAAGGGTCTTTCGATATATTGTAAAGTTCTTCTTCCGGGCGCTTTCCAAAGTTGGCCTTCCAGTAGCGCTTATCATTCCCGGTGCGCCTTCCAGTGAGTATCTCCGTTTTTGTCGGGCTTCCATCGGTATTCAAATATCCGGTTTCTGGATTCCCGGACGGCCAACGATCTACTTCATAGTTTTTGAGGTACAGCATGCTGTCCTTAAAAATGCCCCTTATGGGGTAGCCAACATCGTTCGGTCTGCCGGTATCGTGCCTTTCCTTCCCTACCAATACATAGTCACGGTCCTTTTCGATCTGCCCAGATCGCTCTGAGGTGATGATGCCCATCAAACTTTTCCCGGTGGCCGGATGCATCCCCGACAACTGCCAATCGACCCCCGCAGCTTCCAAAAAAGTGGGTGCCAGATCAATGAAACTGATGTAATCATCCACCTGCCTTCCCCCCTGTTCGATCTTTCCTTTCCAAAGCATGGCAAGAGGCACATGGTTCGCATTTTCGTACTGGTTGCCCTTCACCCTGGGAAAGGGCATCCCATGGTCGGAGGTGACAACGACCAACGTATTTTCCAACAGACCCCTTTCCCTGAGCGTTTCCATAATCCTGCCGATGTGCTTATCGGTATCTTCAATTTCATAGGCATAGTCCAACAGATCGTTTCGGGTCACCTCGTTATCGGGCCAATAGGGTGGGAAAATTTTGATCATATCGGCCGTCTTTCCCGCAAGTTTGGCGCCGGATCCATATTCATAACCCCTATGGGGCTC
>JBATHI010000544.1:0-7457 GCA_049666645.1 Flavobacteriaceae bacterium
CGCTCAATCCGAGCGTTTCCTCCAGTTTCATGCTTACCGAAACCATGGCCGGTTTTTTGCCATTCGCCTTTTTTATCGCCTACGGCATCATGTCGATTCCCTCCGGGTTCCTGCTCGAGAAATATGGCGCAAAGAAACTGATGGTGGTGGCCTTTGCCCTGTCCCTTTTCGGGGCGCTCCTTTTCGCCCTCTTCCCAACCTTCGGTGTTTTTTTGATCGCCCTATTTTGCATTGGTACGGCCATGGCCGTTTTACAGGTCGTCATCAATCCCCTGCTAAGGGTCGCGGGAGGGGAAGAACATTATGCCTTTACCTCGGTCTTGGCACAATTGATTTTTGGGGCCGCCTCTTTTCTAAGTCCGCAAGTATATTCCTGGTTGGTTTTCCATTTGGGCGATAAGGCCAGTGCCCAAGGTTGGCTCATTCGAAACCTATCACAATTGTTGCCACCAGGGATGGCATGGGTTTCGATGTACTGGCTCTTTGCCGTGATCAGCCTGGTCATGATATTCGTGATCTTGATCACGGTATTGCCGAAAGTGGCGCTTACGGAGGAGGAAAGGGTGGGGACCAAGGAAAGCTACTTTGACCTTTTTAAAAAGAAAGCGGTGATTCTGTATTTTTTTGGAATTTTCTCCTATGTGGGCGTGGAGCAAGGGATTTCGTACTGGATGTCAAAATATTTGCAACTATACCACGGATACGATTATGAGACCATCGGGGCGAACGCCGTGGGCAATTTTTGGGGACTGATGACCGTAGGGGGAATTGTTGGACTGCTACTGCTTAAATTGATGGACAGTAAAATCGTGCTGAAAGTATTCACGATCTTGGCCATGTTGAGCTTGGCGTTGGCACTCTTCGGATCATCCGGGATGTCACGTGTCGCTTTTATGGGTTCCGGTTTTTTTCTTTCGGTCATGTATCCCATTTTGATGTCGCTGGCCCTCAATTCGGTACGATTGCACCATGGTTCTTTTACAGGCATCCTGATGACCGGTATCATGGGCGGGGCTGTTGTACAGGTCCTGATCGGGGCGATCAGTGATCGGGTCTCTTTACAGGTGGGGATGATGCTTATTTTTGTGGCTTTGGCCTATATCCTGTTCCTTGCTTTTTGGGCCAAGCCCCTGATCCGCAATAAAACGATCCGACTTTGATATCGACCTTCCTATATACAAAATAGCAGTGCTTTTTGGCAACGGTACCAATTAAAAGGAGACCTTTCCAACACTGGAAAAGGTCTCCCCATCAGCAATTCAAATGAAAAATTATAATCTTGGAAGATCCCCTTCCCCTTTGAGGGGCAGGAGCGATGATCCCATCAAATAGGTGTCGATATAGTGAGCGGCCTGTCGGCCTTCCGAGATGGCCCAAACGATGAGCGATTGGCCCCTTCGCTGGTCACCGGCCACAAATACGCCGGGAACATTGGTCATATAAGCTTTAATGGAAGCCTTTATATTGGTCTTTGGGTCCATTTCAAGCCCCAATTGTTCGGCAAGGGTCGCTTCCGAACCCGTGAAGCCCAATGCCAGAAGTGCCAGTTCGCATTTCCACTCTTTTTCGGTCCCTGCTACTTCCTTTAATACCGGTCTTTTGCCTGGTTCGGTGATCCATTCCACTTCCGTGGTGATCAATCCCTTCAATTGGCCTTTTTTATCGCCGATAAATGCTTTGGTGGAGATGCTGAAAAATCGCTCGGCACCCTCTTTATGGGAAGAACTGGTGCGCAAGCGCATCGGCCAGAATGGCCAAGGCTGGTCTTGTGGCCTATCGGTCGTGGCCATGGCCATGATTTCAAAATTCGAAACCGATTTCGCCCCCTGACGAAAAGACGTGCCAATACAATCCGAACCGGTATCCCCACCACCGATGACCACCACATGTTTTCCAGTGGCCTTGATTTCTTCGCCCAGCTCCTTGATGCCATCGACCCTTCTGTTGTTCTGGGCCAAGAAATCCATGGCTTGCACCACACCCTTCAGGTCGGCACCCTTAATGGGTAAGGGCCTGCGTACCGTGGCACCGCCACAGAGCACCAAGGCATCAAAATCCTTCTTGAGCACATCGGCTTTGATGTCGACCCCGATATGAACACCACATTTGAAGGTGATGCCCTCCGCTTCCAAAACCGCCAATCTTCTGTCA
This sequence comes from Flavobacteriaceae bacterium, assembly GCA_049666645.1. Taxonomy (GTDB): domain Bacteria; phylum Bacteroidota; class Bacteroidia; order Flavobacteriales; family Flavobacteriaceae; genus Pelagihabitans. Next base: position 2,152 of record JBATHI010000544.1, read on the forward strand.
ATGACATGCTTTTCCATCTTAAAATCGGGGATGCCGAAACGGAGCAATCCTCCTGGTTTCTCGTCCCTTTCAAAGACGGTCACCCAGTGGCCCGCTCGGTTCAGCTGTTGTGCGGCCGCCAAACCGGCCGGTCCGGAACCGATGACCGCTATCTTTTTGCCGGTACGGTTGGTCGGGGGTTCGGCAATGACCCACCCTTTTTTAAAGGCGGTTTCAACGATGTTCTTTTCAATATTTTCTATGGTGACCGGGTCTTCGTTGATGCCCAGCACACAGGCTTCCTCACAGGGTGCAGGACACAACCGCCCCGTGAATTCGGGAAAATTATTGGTGGCATGTAAAATTTCGGCCGCTTTTTCCCATTTACCACGATAAACCGCATCGTTAAAATCGGGTATGAGGTTGCCCAATGGGCATCCGCTGTGGCAAAACGGAATGCCGCAGTCCATGCATCGCGCGCCCTGATCCTTAAGGTCTTTTTCCTTTAAAGGCAGGGTGAACTCCTTGTAGTTTTTTATCCTTTCTTCGACGGGTGCGTATTGTTCCACCTTTCTATCGAATTCCAAAAATCCTGTTATCTTTCCCATTTCCCGATTTATGTGGTTTGTAATTTTTCCTGTTCCATACGGATCAATGCCTGTTTATATTCCTCTGGGAATACCTTCACAAATCGATCCAGGCATACGTCCCAATTTTCAAGAATCCGCTGTGCCAACGGACTGAGCGTGGCGTTATAGTGATTTTCGATCAATACCCTCAATTGGGCAATGTCTTGATCTTCATCGACCTTTAACAGGTTAAGATCGGCTGTATTGCACTGGTTCTTAAATGTTTTCTTTTCGTCGAATACATAGGCGATCCCGCCACTCATGCCCGCACCAAAATTTCTGCCCACTTCTCCGAGGATTACGGCTACGCCGCCCGTCATATATTCACACCCATGATCACCAATGCCTTCCACTACGGCATGTGCTCCAGAATTGCGTACGCAAAACCGTTCTCCCGCCTTGCCGTTGATATAGGCCTCGCCGCTGGTTGCGCCATATAAGGTTACATTTCCGGTAATCACGTTCTCCTCGGGTTTAAGGGTAGATTTATAGGGCACCTTGATCACCAGTTTGGCGCCTGAAAGCCCTTTTCCCAAATAATCATTGGTATTTCCGTTGACGACCATGGTGAGCCCTTTGGTGGCAAAAGCCCCGAAGCTCTGGCCCGCCGACCCGGTAAAATTGAGTTTCAAGGTATTGTCGGGCAAACCTTCCGCACCATAGATTTTTGAAATCTCGTTGCTGATGATGGCGCCCACCGCGCGATTGGTATTGTGTATCGGAAAATCGAGACTTAATTTTTCCTTTCTGAACAAGGCCGCGTGGGCCTTGGCGATGATGTCGAATTCAATGGATTTATGTACCTCATGTTGTTGCTTCTGGGTATTGTAAAATTTCGTGCCCGCTGGAACATCGACCTGGTGCAGGATGGGCGTGAGGTCTATCCCCGCTGCTTTATAATGATCCAGGGCCTTCTTACGGTCGAGTTTTTGCACTTGCCCTACCATTTCATTGACCGTCCTAAAGCCCAAGAGGGCCATGATCTCGCGAAGTTCCTGTGCCACGAAATACATGTAGTTGACTACGTGTTCCGGTTTTCCTGCAAATTTTTTGCGAAGTTCTGGATTTTGGGTCGCGATGCCCACCGGGCAGGTATTCAAATGGCAGACGCGCATCATGATACAGCCCGATGCCACGAGCGGTGCGGTCGCAAAACCGAATTCCTCGGCACCGAGCAAACAGGCCACGGCCACGTCACGCCCCGTTTTCAATTGTCCATCACATTCCAATATGATCCGGTTCCGAAGATCGTTCATCACCAAGGTCTGTTGGGCCTCAGCAATACCCAATTCCCAGGGAAGGCCGGCGTGTTTGAGACTGGTTAAGGGAGAAGCGCCCGTTCCTCCATCGAATCCGGATATCAGAATAACATCCGCTTTGGCTTTGGAAACCCCTGCAGCTACAGTACCGACCCCAACCTCGGAAACCAGTTTCACGTTGATGCGGGCCTTTCTGTTCGCCGATTTCAGGTCGAAGATCAATTGTGAAAGGTCTTCTATGGAATAAATGTCATGGTGTGGCGGCGGGGAAATCAAACCCACATAGGGGGTTGAGTTCCTGGTCTTCGCAATCGCCGGATTCACCTTGGGGCCGGGCAACTGTCCGCCTTCACCCGGTTTGGCACCCTGGGCCATTTTGATCTGGATTTCCTGTGCATTGGTCAAATAGTTGGAAGTTACCCCGAATCGCCCAGAAGCTACTTGTTTTATCGCGCTGTTGCGCCAATCCCCGCTAGCATTTTTATAGAAGCGGTCGGCGTCTTCCCCTCCTTCGCCCGAATTGCTCTTACCGCCTATACGGTTCATGGCAATGGCCAAATTTTCGTGGGCTTCCTTGCTGATCGAACCGTACGACATGGCCCCGGTCTTGAACCGTTTCACGATTTCCGTCCAGGGTTCCACATCCTCCAAAGGAATCGGGTCATAATTTGAAAACTCGAACAAGCCCCGGATGGTCATCAGGTTTTTCGACTGTTCATTTACCATTTCCGCAAATTCCTTATAGGTATCGGGCTCGTTGTTGCGCACTGCTTTTTGAAGTGTCGCAATCGAGATCGGGTTGAACATGTGCTTCTCACCATCCCTTCTCCAACGGTATTCCCCACCGATTTCCAGATCGAGATTGGCCGCTACCTCTTTTTTTCCGAAGGCATTTTGATGGCGTTTCGCAATTTCCTTTTCGATCTCATAGAGTCCAATGCCCTGGATCCTCGTCGGGGTGTTCGGGAAATACTTTTCGACCGTTACCGTATTGATACCGATGCATTCGAAGAGTTGGGATCCCCTATAAGAATTTAAGGTCGAGATTCCGATTTTGTTCATCACCTTGAGGATGCCTTTGCCAATGGCCTTGTTGTAGTTTTTGATGGCCTCATCGAAGGTAAATTCGGTAATGTCGTGCTCTTCGATCTGTTCGCCTATGATTTCATTGACCAAGTATGGGTTGATCGCACTCGCGCCAAAACCAAAGAGCAGGGCAAAATGGTGCACCTCCCTCGGCTCGGCGGATTCGATGATTATACTGAGTTTGGAACGTTTTCCCAAACGCTGAAGGCCGCTGTTTACAAAGGACAAGGCCAACAAAGCGGGTATGGGGGCTTCTTTTTCGTTAATGTTCCTATCAGAAAGGATCAGGATATTGGTGCCCTGATCGATCGCCTTGGAAGTTTGTGCCAGAATCGATTCCAAAGCATCTTCCAATCCGTTATGACCCTTTTCGATCTCATAAAGAATGGGAATGGAAACCACTTTATAATTGGGGTTTACATCATAGTTCTTGATCTTGTCCAAATCTTCCTTGGAGATGACCGGATTTTGGATCTTCAACTTTCTGCAATGCAGTTCGTTGAAATCAAAAATATTATGGTCACTGCCCAAAGTGAGGCTGATATCGGTGATCATTTCCTCCCGGATGCCATCCAGCGGCGGATTGGTGACCTGGGCGAACAATTGTTGAAAATAATTATAGATCAGTTGGGGCCGTTCAGACAAGACGGCGATGGGCGTATCGGTACCCATAGAGCCAATGGGCTCTTTGCCCGTTTTCCCCATGGGAAGTACAATGGTATTGATGTCTTCCAGGGTATAACCGAAGGTCGACTTCCGTTTTTCCAGAGAAGCTTCCCCTAAAAAGAGGGGACAGTCATTGTAAGGGATGTCCCTTAAATGTACTAGGTTCTTTTTCAACCAGTCTTGATAAGGGTGCCTTTTCGCGATTTCTTCCTTGATTTCCTCATCGTTCACGATGCGGCCGGCTTCCATATCCACCAAGAACATTTTTCCAGGTTCCAACCTACCGTGCAGTGCTATATTTTCAGGGGCAATATCGAGCACGCCGGTTTCCGAGGACATGATTACATAATCGTCTTTGGTTACCGAGTAGCGCGATGGCCTAAGGCCATTTCTATCGAGTAGCGCCCCGATATAATTCCCGTCGGTAAAGGGAATGGAAGCGGGTCCGTCCCAAGGCTCCATCATGCAGGAGTGGTATTCGTAAAAGGCGCGTTTGGCTTCGGACATACCGGGATTTTTCTCCCAGGCCTCGGGCACCAATATCATCATCACTTCGGGAAGGGAACGTCCTGTCATCAATAGTAGTTCCACGACCATGTCCATGGTAGCCGAATCTGATTTTCCGGGGAGGATGATCGGCAGGATATTTTTGATTTCTTCACCGAACCAATCGCTTTTCAACAATTCTTCACGGGAGCGCATCCGCGATACGTTGCCCCGGAGTGTATTGATTTCCCCAGTATGGCACATATACCGGAAGGGCTGCGCCAAGTCCCAGGTTGGGAAGGTGTTGGTCGAAAACCTTTGGTGCACCAAGGATAAACGCGTGACCACGCGGGGATCCATTAAATCTTTATAGTATAAACTGATGTCCTTGGGCATCAACAGCCCCTTGAAGATGATGATTTTGGTGGAAAGACTGGGGACATAAAAGAACTTGCGCTCCGATAATTTAGAATTCAGAACGGCGTGTTCGGTCACCTTCCGTGCCACGAACATTTTTAAATTGAATTCAAAAAAATCCTGTTCGGGATTGTTCTTGGCGATAAAGACCTGTTTTACGAAAGGCTCGGTTTCCATGGCAATTCTGCCTGGAATGGAGCGGTTTACGGGAACATTGCGCCAACCCAATAGTTTCAACCCTTGTTTTTGTATATTTTCTTCGAACAGCGAAACACAATAATTTCTTTGGTTTTCCTTCTGCGGCAAGAATACATTGCCCACGGCATACCCTCCAGGTTCGGGCAGATCGAACTTGCACTCGGCCTTGAAAAAAGCGTTGGGGATATCTATTAAAATGCCTGCCCCATCACCGGTTTTTCCATCGGCGCTCACGGCGCCCCTGTGTTCCAATTTGTCTAGAATCTCGAGTGCTTTATGGATAATATCGTTCGATCGCTTTCCTTTCAGGCTACAAATGAAGCCTGCGCCGCAGTTGTCGTGCTCGAATTCGGGCAGGTACAAGCCTTGTTTTCTCAATTGCATAAATTATCGTATTTCTTCAAAAATATTGTTTTATCTGAATTATAGTCAGTGATTTTCATGAAAAATAATAAAAAAATCAACGTTTGGCATATAACGTTAAAAAATGTTCAAATATGAATTTTTGATGCCGATATATTGCCATTCCCATAAAAACAAACTATTAACGGATCATTCCAGCCCTTTTACGGGGTGGGTTTGAGAT
>JBATHI010000545.1:0-4330 GCA_049666645.1 Flavobacteriaceae bacterium
CAGTATTCAAGAATTGGAAAATAACCTAAAGAAAATCAAACAAGCTACACACGGTGCGGGAGGCGTTGATATAGCGGTAAGTAATGAGGTGTTTAGGATAATTTTTTCCGAAGGGGCTAGCGCTACCCTAGTATTGATTTTTGATCCGGATGAACCCGGTAAAATAAAGTTGTTAGACTTGGCCAACACCGACCCTTCCAAGATGTCTGACCAGGAGAAGTTTGAAAATGCGATGCGTATGCGGGTTCAAAGGATGGAATCACTTGCTACACTGGAGATGGAGTCTGAATTTGTTGAATTTATTAAGGAAAACTTTAGCCCAGGCTTTATTTCAACCACAGATCGGAATGGACTTATTCAGGATTTGAAGTCTGTGGGTTTAGCTGCCGCAACTTCCTCCGTCATCAATGTCAAACCTGGATCAAGTCAAAATGAGGCTGTCCTTGTATTAAAAGGTTCCAAATCTGCAGAGGTATCGTTTTCAATCGAGGATGTTGATCCTTACCGTATCGATAGATTCGTTGTAAATACGAATGTTAGCGCTTTGGACGATGACAACACAAACGCGTTGATTGCACTTAATTGGAAAACGTACAAAGACGTACTCCTAGAGGAAGCATCCAAAGGGTTTTCTGGTGCTGTATTAATTGTACGAAATGGAAAGGTCGTTCATCAACAGGGATACGGTTTTGCCAATAAAAGCAATGTACTTAAAAACAGCAGTAAAATAATATTTGATGTGGGTTCTGTTCCAATTGACTTTACACGGGCAGCAATTTTAAAATTGGTAGATGATGGGAAGATTTCATTCGATGACCCTATTGATAAATTTATCGATAATGTGCCTGCCGATAAGAAACGAATGACCATCGAACACCTCATGACTAATAAATCTGGCCTCCACAATTTTCATGGGGACGATTCAAAGGATGTTGATCATGACCTTTCTTGGATTAGTCGTGAAGAGGCAATAAATAGAATGCTAAGCCGAAAGCTATTGTTTGAGCCTGGGTCAGATGTTTCTCCTTCTCATTCTGGTTATGGGTTACTTGCAGCCATTGTTGAAATCGTAAGTGGTAAAACCTATGAAGCATTTTTAAAGGATGTATTTTTTACTCCCTTAAAAATGAAAAACACTGGACCTTATGGTGAAAGCGCAACCTTGAATCCTCGAATGATGGCGGTTGGATATGGGAAGCTGGTAAGCGGTCCTAATATCCCCGCAAAATGGGGCCCGACATCCTGGCTAATAAAAGGAAGTGGGGGTATGGTTTCTAGCCCATCGGACCTGTATCTATGGAACAAAGGTTTGCATGATGGGAAAATTCTTTCAGAAAAGAGTAAAGAATTTTACAGTAAAGGCAAATTTTCTGTGGGTGGCAGTGAGCGTGGATTTTTTACGGTTTATACAAGATCTCCAGATAATGCAGTTGTAATCTGCAGCAATGCTGACCGCTCTGAATACCCAGATGTAATGAGACTTTTCCGGTCTCTTGAAAATCTGTATAAATGATCTTGTCTTTCTTTATAGATTCTTACAAAACATAACCAATTAAATGATTACCAGAAGAGATTTTATAAAAACTAGTGCATTATCCACCGGAGGTTTACTTCTTGGAATCAACTTTTCTTGTGGGAATGGTCGTGAAGTTGAACAGGTCAAGACGGGAGTAATGCATGCTTTTAATGCCTATGTACATATTGACACCAATGGGATAGTAAAAATATTTAATCCTGTTCCCGAAATTGGGCAGGGTGTAAAGACGGCATTGCCCATGTTGGTGGCTGAGGAACTGGGTGTTGAATGGAACAAGATCATTGTAATACAAGCGGATGCGGGCGAAGAATATGGAGGATATGATCAACGTGCAGCCGGAAGCAACAGTGTAAGAATTTTTTGGGAACCGATGCAGCGGGCAGGTGCGGTGGCAAGAGAACTTCTGCTGCAAGCAGCCGCTGATAGATGGCTGGTAACCAAGGAAAGTTGCTATTTAAAGGATGGACATATTGCAAACCGCAATACCAGGGATACACTGAGTTTTGGTGAATTGGTTGAAGCAGCATCAAAACTTGAGATTCCTAAAGAGGTGACACTAAAGCCCAAAAGTGACTATTCAATAATAGGAAAGTCTGCACCCAATCCGGATAGTGAGTCAATCTTATCGGGCACTGCCGTTTATGGTTTGGATGTAAGAATCCCCAATATGCTTTATGCTTCCATGGAAAAATGTGCGGTTTATGGAGCCACAATGGAATCATTTGATGAAGCAGCGGCAAGGGCCGTTCCTGGAGTAGTAGACGTATTCAAGGGGCCTTATCACGGTGATGTTGATCGACCTTTTTGCCGCGAGGGAGTGGCAGTGGTTGGGCAGTCTCTCTGGGCTGTGCTCCAGGGTCGAAAGGCCCTTAACCCTAAATGGGCTGTGGGTAAGAATGTATCGGAAAGTACCGATACCCTTCATAAAAAGTGTAGGGAGTTGATAGATAAAGAAAACGGAGATGAAGTGATTAATAAGGGTGAGGTCTATAAAACCCTTGCAGGTGCCAACAACACCCTTGAAGCCGTTTACCATCTCCCATTCATTGCCCATATCCCGATGGAGCCGGTGAATTGCACCATCGATTTAAGAGAAGATAGCTGCGAAATATGGTCAACCTCGCAAACCCCGTTTGCAGACTTGAATTTTCTATCAAGATTCTTTGAATTGCCCTTGGATAAAATTTCAATCCATGTTACACGGATTGGGGGAGGCTTTGGGCGAAGACTTGGTCCCGACTATATTATAGAGGCTGCTAAAGTGGCGAAAGAAATAGGAAAACCAGTTCAATATTTCTGGACACGCGAAGATGATATTATGTTCGATGCTTACCGGCCATACAGCTACCACAAAATGAAGGCAACTTGGGATGATAAGGGTACGATGGTTTCATGGCTCCATCGACAAGCCGGCACCTCACGCTATGCCTTTAGACCAAATGTGCCTGCCCATGGGTCCGAGTTTTTCCCCAATAATTTTCCGGCCAATTTAATCCCAAATTTCCGACAGGAATATCTATTAGCTACTTCTAACATAAACCGCTCATTGATAAGAGCCCCCGGTAATAACGCACTGGCTTTTCCGGTTGAGTCCTTTATTGATGAATTGGCCCACGCTCAGGGAAAAGATCCTTTAGATTTTAGAATTAATCTTTTGGGAGATGACAGGGATTTTCCCTTTGATGAGGAAAATGGATCTGTCATTAGCACCAAAAGAATGAAGGCTGCACTGAAATTAGCGGCCCAGAAGGCTGGTTGGGGCAAAGCTTTGTCACCGGATAGGGGCATGGGTATAGCAGGGTATTTCACCTTCGACACGTATGTTGCGCATGTTGCAGAAGTTTCAGTGGAGACATCAACTGGATCACTTACGATTCATCGCTTTACATCAGCCGTGGATTGTGGACAAGTGCTGAACAAAGATGGGGTAATAGCACAAACAGAAGGTGCGATTATCGATGGTTTAAGCGCCACCCTATATCAGGAAATAACAATTTCCGGTGGGATGACCAACGAGCATAACTTTCACAATTATCCGGTTCTTAGAGCTAAAGACGCACCGCGGGAAATTGAAGTTCATATCGTTCAGAACGACCATCCACCTACTGGCATAGGTGAGCCCCCATATCCTCCTGTAGCCCCTGCGTTATGCAATGCGATTTTTGCTGCTTCAGGTATTCGTATAAGAACGCTCCCAATTAAAGATCAATTAAAAATTAGTTAACATGGCAGAACTTGAGCTAACTATAAATAATAGAAACTCTACGATTGACGTCGAGGGCAATAAACCCCTGTTATGGTTTTTACGTGACGAACTCGGCCTCACAGGAACAAAGTATGGTTGTGGCTTAGCACAATGCGGAGCATGTACCGTACACCTGGATGGAATGGCTGTACGATCCTGTTCACTTCCTGTTTCCTCCATTGGAGAGCGTGAAGTAACCACTATTGAAGGGTTAGCACAGGATGTTGATCATCCAATTCTAAAGGCTTGGAAGGAAATGAACGTTCCGCAATGTGGATACTGCCAAACCAGACAGATCATGAATGCAATGGCATTCTTACGGGAAAACAAACATCCCACAGATGAGGAAATTGATTTAGCAATTAATGGATATATTTGTAGATGCGGGTCCTACTATGGAATAAAGAAAGTGATTAAGAATGCAAAAAAAAATTGAGTTGCTGTAAAGATTAGTAAACCCAAGGATCATGATTAATTTAGGTGTGTTAAGAGATTTTCAATATGTAGGCTTTCAGCTAATTTTTTTACTTAGTCTTTCTAACGCAATG
>JBATHI010000546.1:0-5537 GCA_049666645.1 Flavobacteriaceae bacterium
ATTTTAATGTTTAGTAAAAATAAAGCAAAAAAAAAGCGTCCCGATGTTTCGGGACGCTCCTATAATTTTTTGTCGCATCAATCGACATGTATATCGTAGGGTATGCCATCCAGGGTCAAATGGTCGATCAATGCAGGTTCGGGTATGGGCTTGATCCTAAGTAGCCCTCCTGTTCCGGAACCATCCGATTTTGAATAGCCCACCAGCAAATAGCCGTTTTTCCCATCGAAACCTACCATTGTGGTGGTTTCTATCTTAAATTCTACCGTGCGTTGCACCTCGGTCAAAAAATTTTCATAGGCATACAAGACGGTCAGGTTTTGACCAAAATCATAAACCGCTGGAACCAAGGGGTATATACTGTTTGTTCCTGAGGGCATCTCATAGTATAACTTGCCCTGATCGTCAAAATTATTTAAACTGGATCCCGCAAAATTGGGTTCTTTGCCGCTCTGATAATTTACATATTGTACGGCAAGGGTTTCGCTGTTCAGTAAACTATGGAGCTCTTCGTAGGCGACGATCAAGTTGCCCGCCTTGTTTTTAAAGATGCCCCGGGCATTGTATCCGAGGTTCACCTCGATCAGGAAGCCATTGGTATCGGCCTCGAACACCATCAACCCATTTTCATTGGTGACCTCTTCATCTAAGACCAGCACAAACAAGCGGTTATTGGCAAAGGTGAGGCCGACCGGTTTTTTTATCAGCGGGATATCTACAGGTGCATCTTCGCTGTTCCTGGCGATCACCCGCACAAAATAAGTCGTCAACATTGGCGAGACTTCAAGGGCATAGGCCACGTAGTAGGAAACGTTCGAGGCTGCAACCGCATTTACTTGCAGGCTGCAGTCGCCCAAATCTGAAAAGATCGCCTTTTCTACAAAGGTATCGGATCGGTAATTGTAGTTGGTCAGCGTACCACCGCAATCACCCGTTCGTTGGTACAGGGTGATTTCATTACCATCCTTAAAGTCAAGTTGGGGAAGCGCCGTCGGCTGAAAGTTGTTCCCGGAAGTAATGACAGACATCGATTCCTTTTTTGCCTCGAGGGACAAACCAATAAGTGTCCCTTCTTGATCGAGCAGCAATTGGTAGGCTGCGTCGGCTCCGGGATCTTTGATGATGTTGTCTTCCGTTGCCCCATCGGATTTACTACAAGAAATTACAACGAGGCATACCCATAACAGGCAACATAGTTTGTAGGCTTTCATGATGTAAAAATTTGGGTGTCGGATGTATCACACCGGAACGGCGTACATTTTTTCGCGCATTTCTTTTATGGTACCATCAGACATATAATCATCAAACGTCAAATGTCGATCAATGTTGCCTTTAGGTGTCAATTCTATGATCCTATCTGCCACTGTTTGGGCAAATTCATGATCATGGGTAGTAAAAAGAACGGTCCCTTTAAAATTCTTCAAAGAATTGTTGAATGCCGTAATACTTTCAAGATCTAAATGGTTGGTAGGCTCATCGAGCATCAACACATTGGCACGCAGCATCATCATTCGACTTAGCATGCACCTTACCTTTTCCCCACCTGAAAGCACGGTACATTTTTTCAGCGCCTCTTCCCCACTGAACAACATTTTGCCCAAAAACCCCCTGATGTAGACCTCCTCCCGCTCTTCTTCGGTCTTGGCCCATTGTCGCAACCAATCGACCAGATTGATGTTTTGGGTAAAAAACGATGCATTGTCGGCTGGCAAATAGGATTGTGAGGTAGTTACGCCCCATTGGTACGCACCACTATAGGGCTTCATGTTCCCGTTGATAATTTCATAAAAGGCCGTAGTCGCCCTTGAATCCTTGGAAATGATGGCGACCTTATCACCCTTGGCCAAGTTGAAGTCAACGTTTTGGAACAACACTTCCCCGTCATCCGAAGATGCGCTGAGTCCGCTTACATTTAAGATTTGGTCACCCGCTTCGCGATCTCTGTCAAAAATGATAGCAGGATACCTTCGGCTCGATGGCTTAATATCTTCTACTTTAAGCTTTGACAACATTTTTTTACGGCTTGTGGCCTGCTTGCTCTTTGCCACGTTCGCACTGAACCTCATGATGAATTCCTGCAGTTCCTTGGCCTTTTCCTCTGATTTTTTGTTCTGTTGGGCCCGCTGCCTTGCGGCCAATTGGCTGCTTTCGTACCAAAAAGTGTAGTTGCCGCTATAGAGGTTCATCTTCCCGAAGTCGATATCGGCAATGTGGGTACAGACCGCATCCAAAAAATGCCGGTCATGGGAAACAACGATAACGGTATTCTCATAATTGGCCAGGAATTGCTCCAACCAGCCAATGGTCTCATAATCCAGGTCATTCGTAGGTTCGTCCATGATCAAAACGTCGGGATTGCCGAACAAGGCTTGGGCCAGAAGCACCCTTACCTTTAGTTTGGCATCCATATCGCCCATCAAGTTATAGTGCATTTCCTCTGCAATCCCAAGGTTTGACAATAGTGCTGCCGCGTCGCTATCGGCGTTCCATCCGGTCATTTCCTCGAACTTCACTTGTAGTTCTCCGATCCTGTCGGCATTGGCATCGGAATAATCGGCGTAGAGGGCATCGATTTCCTGCTTGATGGTGAACAAAGGCTTGTTGCCCATCACCACGGTCTCCAGAACGGTGGTCGCATCATGGGCATTGTGGTTCTGCTCAAGAATGGACATGCGTTTTCCAGGCTCAAGGTGCACGTGCCCGGAGGTGGGATCTTGTTGTCCGGAGATGATTTTCAGAAAGGTGGATTTACCTGCGCCGTTAGCACCAATCACGCCATAACAATTGCCTTGGGTAAAAGATACATTTACCTCGTCGAACAAAATCCTTTTTCCGAACTGCACCGACAAGTTGGATACCGACAACATATTTCTCTATTTTAAAATTCGTGCAAAAATACGGAAAATTAGTTCCATAGACCAATAATCTTATATTCTGCGCAGGCTGACGAAAGATTAACGAAGTCGACCAACTTTTAACTTGCCATTAACAGCGAGGGGTATCATGCTTCCTTAATTTTGTATGCTATCTGGCTGATTTCATTTTATGAATAAATATTTACTTTTCTTCTTCCTTGTTTGGTTAGTGGGGTGCAGTAAGGCGGACAAAAATCCCAAAAATATTTTCTTTGCCGGTGAAATCGTAAACCCGACAAGTTCCCATATCGTTCTTTTTAATGGCGATAAGGTAATCGATTCTGCTCGGCTCGATGATCAAAACAGATTTTCATTTACATTGGATTCATTACAGCAAGGGCTTTACCATTTTAGCCATGCCCCCGAGTTTCAATACGTCTATCTGGAACAGGGCGATAGCCTGATGGTCCGGTTAAACACGGCAGATTTTGATGAATCCCTTGTTTTTTCGGGTAAAGGGGAAGAAATCAATAATTTCCTTCTAGAGCTCTTTCTTGCCAATGAAGAAGAAGCTCCTTATATAGATTCCTATTTTGTATTGGAAGCCAAACAATTTGCGCAAAAAATAGACTCTTTAAAACAAGCCAAGCACGATCTGCTTGCCGAGCTCTTTGCCGAAGGTTCGGTTACGTCAAAAGAGCGTTCCATCGCGAATGCCAGCATTGACTATAATTACAATACCTTCAAGGAAATATATCCCTTTAAGCACAAAAGGCTTTTGCATAATGGCAAGATGGAAGCGCTGCCGGCAGATTTTTACGATTACCGAAAGGCCATTGACTTTGGAAATCAAAATTTCACCTATTTAAGACCGTACTACACTTTCATGCTGAACCACATACAGAATCTGTCCTATATGGATTGTTCGATGGATTGCACCAAGGAGGACATGGGCATAAAAAATCAACTGCATTTCAATGAACACAAGATGCAATTGATCGATAGCCTCATCGTAGAAAAAGAATTGAAAGACAACCTGTTCAGGTATGTTGCATTTGACTATTTATTGCATGTGCACGATTCCGAGGAAAATATCGGCGCTTTCATCAAAACCTTCCATGATCTTTCAAAAAACAACAGGCATATCGATGAAATCGACAATCTCTTCAACGGCATAGAAAACATACAGCCGAGCAAATCGATTCCCAATATTTATGTATCCAACGTGGATGGGGATACCATTTCGCTTCGCGATATTTCGAAAAACGGTAAAACGGTTTTTTACTTCTGGTCAGGTAATGAGAAAATGCATTTTGAAAAGGTTTCGGAAAGGGTTGCCTCTTTATCGGCTGCCAAACCGGATTATAAATTCGTAGGCATCAACATCAGGACCTCTGAAGGCATGTGGAAAAATATGTTGGAAATGTCGGAACTCGATAAGGAAAACCAGTTCAGGGCAGTTAATTTCGAATCCTTAACGAATGCCCTGATCATCAATAAACTCAACAAATGCGTGATTACGGATAAGGGTCAGATCGTCGATGCTTTTTCGGATATCTATAGTGCATTTTGAGATACGCCAAGCAGTTTTGCCCCAAAGCAATATCCCTTTTTCCATTTAGTAACCCTTAATTTCCCTTTTTGTAGTCTGCCAAGAATGTTGCCAAGCCGCTGTCGGTCAAAGGATGTTTTAACAATCCTTCAATGGCCGATAAAGGGCCGGTCATCACATCGGCACCCAATTTCGCACAGTCGATGATGTGCATGGTATGCCTTACGGAAGCCGCCAAAATCTGGGTTTCAAAGGCATAGTTGTCATAAATCAAACGTATCTCGGCAATCAGGTTCAGTCCGTCCGTTGAAATATCGTCCAATCTTCCGATAAAAGGTGAAACATAGGTAGCTCCTGCCTTTGCGGCCAACAAAGCCTGCCCCGGAGAGAAAACCAGGGTACAATTGGTACGGATGCCTTTGTCGGTGAAATATTTCAACGCCTTTACGCCATCCTTGATCATAGGGACCTTCACCACGATCTGTTCATGCAGTTCCGCCAATTCTTCCCCTTCCTTTACCATGGCTTTGAATTCCGTGGCAATGACTTCTGCGGAAACATCGCCCTCCACGATCTTACAGATATCGACATAGTGTTTTAAGATATTGTTTCGGCCCGTAATCCCCTCTTTTGCCATCAATGACGGATTGGTCGTAACTCCATCCAATACGCCCAAAGCTTGGGCTTCACGAATTTGATCTAAATTGGCGGTATCAATAAAAAATTTCATCTCGTTCCTTTGTTTAGTGTTATGGGCAATCGGTTGGTCACAGAGCGATTTACTTCTCGCAAAACTACAATTTATAATGGTTTAACAAGATTTTCTCGAATACTTTCTGTGGCAATATTTTCTTCAATAAGATCGACAGTTTTTGACTGAATGCCCCCACCCTATAATGTATCCTGGGATTCTTTTCTGTGATGATCGTTAAAACCTTCTTGGCTACCCCGATCGGGTCTTCCCCCCGTGCCACGCTTTCATCGATACCGATCAAGGCCTTCCGATATTGTATGGCATAAGGTGAGCGATCCGCCCTTTCAACATGATATCGCCCCGCGGCAATGTTGGTTGCAAATGCTCCCGGCGCCAAATTGGTTATCGCAATCCCAAAGTCTTTAGTCTCCATCCG
>JBATHI010000547.1:0-9310 GCA_049666645.1 Flavobacteriaceae bacterium
CATGGGGCTTCCCCCACCTAATTGGCTCTTCTGCACAAATACTGAGACAGGGGGGCAGGGTTTTGTTGGAACTTCGACCGCAACAGCTCGAAGAAGTAGTGCTGTCGGTGTCGAAATGGGAGCAACAGAAAAAAGACATCCCCCAGAAAATCGCCCAAGTCGGCGCTCTGCAGATCGCTTTCTCCAATCCGCAAACTTCGGCCGACCTCTTGCAGAACAGCGGTAAAGTATTTGTGCAGAAGAGCCAATTAGGTGGGGGAAGCCCCATGATCAGGGGGTTCTCTACCAACAGACTTTTGCTGTCGGTAGATGGGGTTCGCATGAACAACGCTATTTTCAGGGGAGGAAACTTACAGAACGTCATCTCCATCGATCCTTTCACGGTTCAATCGACGGAGATTATTTTTGGACCCGGAACGGTGATCTATGGCAGCGACGCCATGGGCGGGGTCATGAACTTTTACACCAAAAATGCGGAATTTTCAACGGGCGAGACTACACAGATCAGCGGGAATGCCTCATACCGTTTCGCTTCGGCCAATCAGGAAAACACCGGGCATGTCGACCTTAATCTTGGACGCAAACATTGGGCCTTTTTAACAAATATCTCCTACAACAATTTTGGTGACCTTAAAATGGGCCGGCACGGACAAGACTCCTATCTGAGAAACAATTATGTGGCCACGGAATCAGGGGAAGACCTGCTAGTGGCAAACCCGGAGCCAAGGAGGCAGTTGCCCACAGGTTACGATCAGATCAACCTGATGCAAAAAATTTCCTACAAACCTAACAACAATTGGTATTTCAAACTCAATACCCATTATTCGGAGACCTCCGACTATTCGCGTTACGATCGATTGATAAGGCCTAGTGGTGA
This sequence comes from Flavobacteriaceae bacterium, assembly GCA_049666645.1. Lineage (GTDB taxonomy): Bacteria > Bacteroidota > Bacteroidia > Flavobacteriales > Flavobacteriaceae > Pelagihabitans. Next base: position 878 of record JBATHI010000547.1, read on the forward strand.
CGGCCTCCGATCTGCGGAATGGCAATATGGGCCACAAAAATGGTTTTTGGGCAATTTTCAGGTCGACAAAAAGGGCAAAGGTCTTTTTTACGATGGAATGAAGATCACCACCGCCTACCAACATTTCGAAGAGAGCAGAACCGATCGTAATTTTGGGGAACCGATCCGCTTCAAGACCATGGAAAAGGTCGATGCACTCTCCGGCAACATCGATTTCGAAAACAAGAAAATGGGCAACCTCCGGTTATACTATGGTACCGAGTACGTTTTCAATAGGGTGCATTCTACGGGTAGCCAAGAAGATATCGGCAGCAATGGCATATCTGCAGCGGCCTCCCGCTATCCGGATGGCTCCCTCTGGCAAACCCTTGCCGGCTATGTCAGTGGAGAGTATCAGGCCAAACCGAATTTCAGCTTGCTCTCGGGGCTTAGGTACAGCCATGTTTGGATCGATGCCGATTTCGACAAGGCCTTTTACCCCTTTCCCTTCGACAATGCCGACCTCAACAATGGGGCATTCACCGGCAGCCTGGGATTCAGTTGGCTGCCAAAGGCCGATCTTCAGGTGACGCTGAACGGTTCGACCGGATTCCGATCTCCCAATATCGATGATGTGGGCAAAATTTTCGACTCGGAACCCGGGGCGGTCGTGGTGCCCAATCCCGATCTTGAACCCGAATATGCCTACAATGTGGAGCTGGGGCTCCAAAAGAATTTTCAGGACAGGGTGGTCTTCAAAGGGTCGACCTTCTATACGTATCTGGTCGATGCCCTGGTGCGGAGGGATTATCAATTCAATGGCGCCTCGGAGATAGTGTACAACGGGGAGCTGAGCAGGGTTCAGGCCATTCAGAACGCTGCCAAGGCCTATGTGTACGGTTTTGAATTTGGGATGGATGCGTTTCTGACCGATGGGCTTTCGCTCGCCGGCAATTTGACGCTTACAAATGGGATAGAAGAGGAAGATGATGGCACCGATTCTCCGGGCCGCCATGTGGCGCCAACTTTTGGGGATTTACACCTGCTCTGGAGCAACCAGAAGATCAAGACCGATCTATTCCTTAACTTTAACGGGGAAATCGCCTACGAGGATCTTGCCCCTTCGGAACGGAGCAAGGATTATATCTATGCGGTCGATGCGAACGGTAACCCCTATTCCCCATCTTGGTATACCCTTAATTTTCGCTCACAGTACCAAATTACAAATGCCTTTAAAGCGACCGCAACGCTCGAAAACATTACCGACCAAAGGTACCGTACCTATTCTTCCGGCATCGTTGCCCCCGGCATCAATCTGGTGTTGGGATTGGGCGTGCGATTTTGAGCGTTGGTTCCCGGGCGATACGCATAGCGCTCGTAGGCGCACCATTTTTTACATTTAAAGCCCACAATTCGGATTTTCGATCGATTTCAACCGTTACATACCCTGTACATTCGGCCAAAAATCATTAATTTTGCAGCCTTTTGATGTAGTACCAAGAGCAATTCGTATGAAATTCGCTGAATACAAAGGATTGGATCTTCCGAAAGTCGCAGGGGAAATACTGGATTATTGGAACCACCATCAAATTTTCGAGAAAAGCGTTTCCAGTAGGGAAGGCAAACCGCCCTATGTATTTTATGAAGGGCCTCCCTCAGCGAATGGCATGCCGGGTATCCATCATGTGATGGCAAGGACCATAAAAGACATCTTCCCACGATATAAGACCATGAAAGGTTTCCAAGTGAAGCGCAAGGCAGGCTGGGATACCCATGGCCTGCCCATAGAGCTCGGCGTTGAAAAGGAACTGGGCATCACCAAGGAAGATATCGGCAACAAAATTTCGGTGGAGGATTACAATGCCGCATGCAAGGAAGCCGTGATGCGCTATACCGACGTTTGGAACAGGATGACCATGCAGATCGGCTACTGGGTGGATATGGACGATCCCTACATCACTTACAAATCAAAGTACATGGAGTCGGTCTGGTGGCTGTTGAAACAGATTTACGACAAAGGCCTGATTTATAAAGGCTACACCATTCAGCCCTATTCGCCCAAAGCGGGAACGGGATTGAGTTCCCACGAGCTCAACCAGCCGGGTACCTATCAAGAAGTAACCGATACCACGGTAGTGGCCCAATTCAAGGCCAAAAAGGAAACACTCCCCGGTTTTTTAAAGCCATTTGAAAACGATATCTATTTTTTGGCATGGACCACAACGCCCTGGACATTGCCCTCCAACACGGCATTGACAGTGGGCCCCAAGATCGATTATGTGGTGGTGAAAACCTTCAACCAATATACCTTTGAGCCCTGCCACCTGATCTTGGCCAAAAACCTGGTCGGTGCCCAATTTGGGGGTAGGTTCTTTGATGCGGAGGAGGATTTCGATTTTTCAAACTTCAAGGCAGAAGACAAAAGAATACCCTATCGTTCAGTGGCCAGCTGTAAGGGCAAGGACCTGATCGGCATCCGCTATGATCAATTGCTCAAATACGCTTTGCCCTACCAGCATCCCGAAAATGCGTTTCGGGTGATCGGTGGCGATTTTGTGACCACCGAAGATGGAACTGGAATCGTGCATACCGCGCCTACCTTTGGGGCAGATGATGCCCAGGTAGCCAAATTGGCCCAACCCGAAGTGCCCCCGATGTTGGTTTTGGACGAGAACGAAAATCCGGTGCCCTTGGTAGACCTACAAGGAAAATTTCGTCCTGAGCTGAACGAATTGGGGGGTAAATATGTCAAAAACGAATACTATGACGACGGTACCGCCCCGGATAAATCGGTAGACGTGGAAATAGCCATAAAGCTCAAAGAAGAGAACAAGGCCTTTAAGGTAGAAAAATACCTGCATACCTATCCCAACTGCTGGCGAACCGACAAACCCATCTTATATTATCCCCTCGATTCTTGGTTCATCAAGATTACCGATGTGAAAGACCGGATGTTCGAACTCAATCAGCAGATCAACTGGAAACCAAAATCAACCGGTGAAGGGCGCTTCGGCAATTGGTTGGCGAATGCCAACGACTGGAACCTCTCAAGATCACGGTATTGGGGCATACCCTTGCCCATTTGGCGCACGGAAGATGGCCAGGAAGAAATGATCATTGGGTCTGTGGCAGAACTGAAATCGGAAATGGCCAAGGCGGTGAAGGCGGGTCTGATGACCCAAGATATTTTTGGGGATTTTGTGGTGGGAGATCTGTCGGAGGAGAATTACGATACCATAGACCTCCATAAGAATATTGTCGATCAAATCGTTTTGGTTTCCCCATCGGGCAAGGCCATGAAGCGAGAAAGCGACCTGATCGATGTGTGGTTCGATAGTGGGGCCATGCCCTATGCCCAATGGCACTATCCTTTCGAAAATAAGGATTTTATAGACAAGAACATCACCTTCCCCGCCGATTTTATCGCCGAAGGGGTAGATCAAACACGGGGATGGTTCTACACCCTTCACGCGATCGCCACCATGGTCTTCGATTCCATAGCCTATAAGAATGTGGTTTCGAACGGACTGGTGCTTGACAAGGAAGGGAAAAAAATGTCGAAGCGTTTGGGCAACGCTGCCGATCCGTTCGAGACCATGGACGAACACGGGGCCGATGCCACACGTTGGTACATGATCAGCAATGCCAACCCTTGGGACAACCTCAAGTTCGATATCGACGGTATCGCGGAAGTGAAACGCAAATTCTTCGGCACACTCTACAACACCTATTCATTTTTTGCCCTTTATGCCAACATTGACGCGTTCGATTATTCCGAAACGGAAATTCCCTTGTCGGAACGACCCGAAATCGATCGATGGATCTTGTCCGAGCTGCACAGCCTGATCAAAACAGTGGATGAAGCCTATGCCGACTATGAGCCCACCAAGGCCACCCGCGCCATTTCCGACTATGTACAGGAAAACCTGAGCAATTGGTACGTGCGTTTGTGCAGGAGGCGTTTCTGGAAGGGCGACTACCAAAAAGATAAAATATCGGCCTACCAGACCTTGTACACCTGTCTGTTGACCGTGGCAAAATTATCGGCCCCCGTAGCCCCATTTTTTATGGACCGGCTTTATAAGGATTTAACGGCCACAACCCATACAGATAACTTTGACAGTGTACATTTGTCCGAATTTCCGAAATACGATGCCACGATAGTGGATGCGGCCCTGGAAAGCAAGATGCAAAAGGCACAACAGATTTCGTCCTTGGTTTTGTCGATCCGGCAAAAGGAAAAAATTAAGGTGAGACAGCCTTTACAAAAAATCATGATCCCGGTGTTGAACCAACATCAACGACAGGAAATAGAGGCAGTGGCCGATTTGATCAAATCGGAAGTCAACGTGAAGGAAATAGAGCTGTTGGACGATGCTTCCGGTATCTTGGTCAAGCAGATCAAACCTAATTTTAAGGTCTTGGGGCCTATTTATGGCAAACAGATGAAACAAATCGCCCAGGCCGTGGGGCAGTTTGACCAAGCGGATATCCAAGAAATTGAGCAAAATGGCGAAATATCCATTGTAATTGAAAATAAAACCTTTATTTTACAGTTGAAGGAGGTAGAGATTTCTTCCCAAGACATTGAAGGTTGGTTGGTAGCCAGTTCGGGACCTCTTACCGTGGCCTTGGACGTGACCATGACAGATGATTTGAAAAAGGAAGGAATCGCCAGGGAATTGGTGAACCGTATTCAAAATATGCGAAAGGATTCCGGCTTTGAGGTGACCGATAAGATAGATATTAAAATCCAAAAGGATGGGTTGGTCGAAAAAGCCGTGGAGAGCAATTTGAAGTACATCATGACAGAAACCTTGACCGCAGAGCTCGATTTGGAGGAACAAATAGAGGAAGGCATTGCGGTGGCCTTCGACGAAGTGAACACAAAATTATTCATCCAAAAACATTAAGAATATGGATCAGGATTTAAAAATTAGATACTCAGACAAGGATTTGGCTGAATTCAGGAAGCTCATTGAAGAGAAGATCGTTACGGCGAAAGTGCATTTGGAGCTTTTGAAAAGTGCCTATATGAACGACGGCAATAATGGTACCGATGACACATCGCCCACTTTTAAGGCCTTTGAGGAAGGATCTGAGACCATGAGCAAGGAAGCGAACACACAGCTGGCCATCCGTCAAGAAAAGTTCATCCGCGATTTGAAGAACGCCCTTTTGCGTATTGAAAATAAGACCTACGGCATTTGCCGGGTTACCGGAAAGTTGATCAATAAGGAAAGGTTGAAGCTGGTACCGCATGCCACCCTGAGCATTGAGGCCAAAAATTTGCAGAAATAACCGCAGTTGCGTTCTTTTCGCTCTTGCAATACAACATGCCCCCAAAAATGGGGGTATGGCGATTTTGACCCTACCGTAACCCTCGGAACCGTGACCATGCACGCGGTAGGTATTCCTCTTTGGTTTTTTGTGACTTTCCTGCTTTTGTCGCAAAACGCGCTAGGTCAAAAAGTCATCAAAAAATCGATTATACACCCCGGAATTTCGTTTATTTCCATCGATGCAAATAATTGTTATTCGGTTTCCCTGGTCACCCGGAAAGGGGAAGAAATGTCGATGATTGCCCAGATAGATGGGGAATACAACCCAGACCTCCAGATCAACATCAAGGAAGAAGGTTCCGCCATGTTGATCAGTGCGGGTTTCCGGCCCAATTTTGTGATTCCGAATGACAAATTGAGTGCCCATAAGGTGGTTTCCATAGCCTTGCAGCTAACATTGCCCGAATTGAAAAGCGTTTCCTTGTTCGGCACCAGTGCCAATGTATCGGTTTTTGGCGACTATAGGGATTTACGGATCAGTCTCAATAACGGGCAATGTCTATTGACCGGGGTTTCCGAATTTGTGGAAGTGAACACACAAAGTGGCGATATCGAGGTTCGGGACAGGGCCGCCGACATCGTGGCCAGCAGTAAATTCGGAAAGGTCCGTAAAAATGGTATGCCCCCTGGAAACCATCAATATATCCTGACAACCATTACGGGCAACATCAGGCTGAACAAAACCGAATAATATGTCTATTTTTGCCCCATTATTTTTCCTATTATGAACTTAAAAAAATCCTTGCTCCTGATATTTTTGATACTGGCCATCGATCAAATCAGTAAAATTTATATCAAAACCCACTTTTTTCTAGGGGAATCGATAGAGGTTTTTAATTGGTTCAAGATATTGTTCATCGAAAATGAAGGTGCTGCCTGGGGGGCCAAGCTAAGCGACGTACTGCCCATTTCCGATAATACCGGGAAGCTTGTTCTGACCATTTTCCGACTTTTTGCCATCCTGGGAATCGGCTATTGGCTATACGATCTAACCAAAAAAAGGGCGAATACCACGTATCTTTTGGCGGTATCATTAATTTTTGCCGGGGCTTTGGGAAACATTATCGATTCAGTGTTCTATGGTATGCTTTTCGACCATAGCAACAACCACGTCGCCACTTTGTTTGCCAAAGAGCCCTATGGAAGCCTTTTTTACGGCAAAGTGGTTGACATGCTCTATTTCCCGATGATCGATACGAATTGGCCCGACTGGGTGCCGTATTTTGGAGGCAATCACTTCCGTTTTTTTGAACCTGTCTTTAATGTTGCCGATACCGCGATCAGCACCGGGGTGGGGATTTTGATCGTCTTCAACAAAAAAGCCTTTGGCCACAAAGAAGAGACTTCCACACAAGGGGTGCAACAGGATTAGACCGATTTGAACGTATATATTTTTTCAGGAGTGATGCAATAGTCCAGGCGCACATCATGGGCTTCGCTGTCGGCGACCTTGGGTACCGCTTCAAAAAGCGAGAGTCCTACTTTTAGCGTATCCTTGCGGCATTGATTCAGGAAGCGATCATAAAATCCCTGTCCGTATCCTACACGGTTACCCAAGGTATCAAAGGCCAGTAAGGGCACGAAGACCACATCCAATTGCTTGGGATCAACCGCGATGCCACCGGTCGGTTCGGGAATGCCCCATGCATTCAATTTCAATGTCGAGGAATCGGTCAAAAGGAAGTGCCGCAGCCGATTTTTAGCGGAGACCTTTGACAGCACGACCTGTTTGTCCTTGCCCTGTAGGATCGACAATAAAAAACTGGTATCTACTTCCTTTTTCTCGGAGATGGGAAGAAAGAGGTGGTAAAATTCGCCTTCCCAGATGGGAACTTTGAGCGATTGGTTGGCAATGGCCAGACTGCCGTTGAATAAATCTTCCGGAGCAAGACCTTTCCGGAGCGATATAAAGTTCAATCGCAAGTCTTTCTTGAACATTGTTTTGGATGACGATCTTAGGAGTTGGGGCTCTTAAGATAGTATAAGTAGGTCGCTTGACTTAACCATGCACTATTCCTTTGCGCTTACAAGATAATAAATCCTGAAAAACAGCATAAGAAGGAGATATGAGCCAAGGGTGATGATGTAATTGTCCATGTTAATCTCGATTTTGAATTTTTAAATATAAATAAAAAAATGAATTATAAATCCATTAAGTGCAACTTTTCATCGATGAAATGCACAATAAGGTTTTTAAAGGGAATTCAAACACAGAGATTTTTGGGAGAATGGCCAAGAAATATATTTTGTAAAATGCTGAAAAACAATACAATAAATTTCTTTCGAAGCAATAATGACGATTTTTTATAAAACGATAAGTTTTTTCTTATAGCGCCAACTTTATCAACAATTTAACATCATTGTTCCAAATAAATTCGATTAAGAACATCTTTTTTTGGCCAAAGTGTCGTTCATCCAACAGATTTGTTTTCAGGATGTTCATGAAAGGTCCAACTTGGGCATTCCGATCGGTTCGATTTATTCGAATATGTTTTGAAAAGGCTTTCACAATTGCGGGTTAAAAACGGGAAAATGCTGGGTGCTTTTCCAAAAACACAGTAATTTAACTCGATATTCCAAAAATTCACGATTCAGGAACAATGCCCCAAATACCGATTGAAATTCAACTAAGTGCACTGCCCGATAATCCCGGGGTTTATCAATTTTATGATAGCGATGAGAAAATCCTATATGTAGGCAAAGCCAAGAACCTCAAAAAAAGGGTTGCTTCCTATTTCAACAAGAACCATGAGTACGGCAAGACCCGGGTCTTGGTCAAAAAGATAAGGCATATCAAACATATTGTGGTCCCGACAGAATCTGATGCGCTTTTGTTGGAAAACAATTTGATCAAAAAATATAGGCCAAGGTATAACGTCCTTTTGAAGGATGACAAATCCTATCCCTGGATCTGCATCAAAAAGGAGCGGTTCCCCAGAATCTTCCCGACCCGAAAACTGATCAAGGATGGCTCGGAATACTTCGGGCCATATACCAGCATGAAAACAGTTCGTATTTTGCTCGATCTAGTGAAGAGCGTTTATCCCTTAAGAACCTGCAACTATGACCTGTCACACGAAAAGATATCCGCAGGAAAATACAAGGCCTGTCT
>JBATHI010000548.1:0-2275 GCA_049666645.1 Flavobacteriaceae bacterium
AACCAATTCCATCCTTACCCGACTCCTTAGGTGGTTCGCATTGTCCGAAATGAAGGGTGCTCGACCCATTTGATGATCATCCATCCTATTTTCAATCATGTTTTTGGTACCAATAGGTTTTGTGCCAGCAACCAATTTTTCCAAGGTTGAAAACATCCTCCGAATTCCGGCAAGAACTACTCGATTTTACTATCTTTAAGTGACTCCGTAGCAGGTGCTTGGGGTACCATATCATCGGAAACACGAAGTTAAGGGGAACGATGAACGTATACCTTGTTAAAAATATTTATATTCAAAAACCAAAACACGGATCATGGGCGACCGAAGGAAATTCATCAAAAATATAGGTGCGGCTTCATTGGCGACAACGCTGCCGATCGGTCAGTTGGCGGCAGCACAAAAAAAAGGGCGCGACAAAACCCTGAAGGCAGGTCTGATCGGGGTTCACGGCATGGGATGGGCAGACCTGAATTCTTTTCTTAAAAATCCCGGTACCGAATGTGTCGCACTCTGTGATGTAGATGCGCCTCTTTTGAAGAACAGGGCAGATGAACTGGAGACCAAAACAGGTCGGAGACCAAGTACCTTCAACGACCATCGGGAATTTTTGAAGGTCAAGGATTTGGCCGCCGTATTCATCGGAACCCCCGATCATTGGCATTGTATCCAAATGATCGATGCCTGTGCGGCAGGCAAGGATGTTTATGTTGAAAAACCCATAGCCAACAGTATTTTCGAAGCGGATTTAATGGTCAAGGCCGCCCGAAAATATAACCGGGTAGTGCAAGTAGGACAATGGCAGCGAAGCGACCCCCATTGGGCATCGGCCCTCGAGTATCTGAATAGTGGCACCTTGGGCAAGATTCGACAGGTGAAAGCTTGGGCAGACGTCAACTATGGGCGCGGTTTTGATGTGGTACCCGACAAGGAAGTCCCGGTTGGCGTTGATTATGACCGATGGTTGGGACCTGCCCCCGATCGACCTTTCAACCCAAACCGTTTTCATGGTACCTTCCGCTATTTCTGGGACTATGCCGGGGGGCTCATGACCGATTGGGGGGTGCATATGATCGATATGGTGCTGGCGGGCATGAACGCGACCGCACCAAAATCGGTAGTGGCCATCGGAGGTAAATTGGCCTTCCCCAACGATGCTGCAGAAACACCCGATACCTTGACCACGGTTTACGATTTTGGGGACTTCAGCTTTATATGGGAGCAATTTATGGCCATGGGCACCTCACCCTATTTGGAGGAATCGGGAGAGCCGGGAGTGGCTTTTATTGGAGAAAACGGCATATTGGCCATCAACAGGGCCCGTTGGAAGGTACTTCCATTACAGGAAAACGGCAAATACCTGACCGAAGCCCTGCCCCCGAGGTCAAGCAACAGCAATGGACTCGACGCCCATACCAAGAACTTTTATGAATGCCTCATGAACCGCAATGATCCCAATTGTACCATTGAAATGGGCAGAAACGCGGCCTTGGTCGCCCATCTGGGAAATATAGCCTACAGAACGGGCAAAAAATTGCAATGGGACGACCAAAAGGGAACCATTACCAATGATACTGAAGCCATGAATTTTCTAAAACCGACCTATCGGCTGCCATGGGCCATGTGGGAGGGATAAAGACCATACCACGCGACCTCATTCAATCGGGAGGTAACCAACCTTGGCAAGGTGCAAATGGATAGGTAAGCAATCAACAAGCTGGGGCCGCAGACTATGAACAGGATAAAAAGGAATTTTGAATCAATTTTGACTCAATGATATCGCATCAAAATGGCTAAAAAAACTTTTGGAACATTTGCCGGGGTCTTTACCCCCACCACGCTGACCATCCTTGGCGTGATCATGTACATCAGGCAACCCTGGGTGGTTGGCAACGCAGGCATCATCGGGGCCCTGGCCATCATTATGCTTTCGGTAGCGATCACTTTTACCACCGCACTGAGTCTGTCTTCGATCACCACCAACGTGAGGATTGGGACAGGTGGTGCTTTCAGTATTATCTCCAAGTCGCTGGGGTTGGAGATAGGCGGGGCCATTGGCATCCCTTTTTATATTGCCCAGGCCTTGGCCGTGGCCATGTACATTTTTGGTTTTAGGGAGGGTTTGGCCTCCATATTTCCCGATCTGAATGCCTATGTGGTTGATCTTGCCATATTCATATTGGTAATGGCCATTGCCTTTACCAGTACCAGTTTTGCCTTTAAGATACACTATGTGATTTTGGGAGTCATCATCCTCTCCCTGGTATCGATTTATGGC
>JBATHI010000549.1:0-3521 GCA_049666645.1 Flavobacteriaceae bacterium
GTCGACCATGGTGGGGAATTCGCCGTCATTGTATTTGTTGCCCCGAATCGCCCTGGCGGCGCCCAAATAAATATTCGCCATGGAATCGAAGATACCCTCTGGATGTCCTGGAGGCAACTTGGTGCCATCCAAAGACAATTTGCTGTTATAGGCATGACCCGGCTTGTAGATCTGGGTGGGTTTGGTGTCGCTCAACAGGTAAAGGAAGTTCGGATTTTCCTGTTCCCATCTGAAAGCCCCTTTCTCACCGTAAATGGCAATGGCAAGTCCGTTTTCCTCCCCGGTGGCCACCTGGCTGCTTCGAATCACGCCCTTTACATAATCGCCCACGCGGATCAAGACCGTGCCATCGATATCCATTTTATTGTCTTTGTATAGATAATTGAAATCGCATAGGATCGATTTGATCTTGAGTCCTGTGGTATATTCCACCAAATTGAAGGCATGTACCCCAATATCTCCGATGCAGGAGCTGATGCCTGCCTTTTTTGGATCTAAGCGCCATACCGAGGAACGTTTTTTCTTGTCATGGATAATGGTATTGATCCAGCCTTGGTAATAGCGGGCATCTACCTTATGGATTTTGCCCAGGGCCCCGGCCTTGATCATTTCACGCATTTGACGCACCATGGGGTAACCGGTATAGGTATGGGTTAGGGCAAAGACGGTTCCTGCCTTTTTGTGGGCTTTCTGTAGGATCTTTGCCTCTTCCAAGGTGGTGGTCATGGGTTTTTCACAGATCACATGGAATCCATTTTCAAGGAGCTTCAACGCCATGGGGAAATGCAAAAAATTAGGGGTGAGAACCGAACACACCTGAATGCGCTTGTTCGCGGGAAGTTTCATTTCTTCCGTGATGAAGGTGTCAAAATCGGGATAAATACGATCTGTGGGAACGTCTATTTCCTTGGCAAAGGCCATGTTGTCCTTAAAATCTGGATTGAACACGGCGCCCACAATTTGATAGTTGTCATTGATATGGGAGGCTACCCTGTGCAGCACTCCGATGAGGGAATCACCGCCCCCTCCTAAAATTCCCATTCTAATTTTCTTTGGCATGGATTGTAATTTTTGAAATATTAAGAAATTATGATTTTCAATTTATATAAAAATTCTAAGACTTATAGGCGATTTGCTCATTTTTGAACATAAGCGCGAACAAAAGCAGTACCAGGAATGCGAAGGCAGCCGGATAGTGCCATATCGATTGCCAGTCGTGGCCTTTATCCGCCAAAAGATAGGCATTTGTTATTCTTCCGGCGAACCAAAATCCGATCAGCATCCCGATGCCATAGGTGGCCAGGGTGATCAACCCTTGAGCGGCACTCTTATAGGTCGGGCCGGCTTTACTGTCGGTATAGATCTGCCCCGAGACAAAGAAAAAATCATAACAAATACCATGCAGCGCAATGCCTACGATCAGTAAATAGGTGAGGGAACCAGCGTCACCATAAGCGAAAAGCGCATAGCGCAAGGCCCAGGCGAACATGGCGACCATGATGGTATTCTTAAAACCGAACCTTTTGAAGAAAAAAGGCAACAACAACATAAAAAGGATTTCCGATATCTGCCCAATGGTCATTTTTCCCGCAGGATTTGAAACACCCACTTCTCCCAAAAACTGCCCGGCGTGCTGGTAGTAGAATGCCAAGGGGATGCATATCAATACGGAAGCCAAGAAGAAAATCAAAAAGTTTCGATCCTTCAAAAGGGCCAAGGCCTCCAGACCCAATATTTCGGAAAGTGTAATTTTTTTGGCACGGTCTGCCCTAGGTGGGGTTTTGGGCAAGGTGAAGCTGAAAATCCCCAGGATGCCGGAAGATATGGACGACATTAAAAATGTATTTCTCAAAATGCCATCGGCAATGCCTTGTTGGGAATCCCAGCCAAAATAGCTGATCAACAACCCCGCAGTGATCCAACCCAAGGTCCCGAAAACACGGACAAAAGAAAATTCCTTGGCCGGATCTTTCATCTGATTGAACGATACCGAGTTGACCAAAGCGAGCGTAGACATGTACATGATCATATAGGCCAACAAATATGGGAAGAAAAATGAAAAATCGTCGGTAGAGTATAGCAGATACATCAACACGGCGCCCATCAAATGAAGTGCCCCCAAGATACGTTCGGCATTGAAATAACGATCGGCGATCAAACCGATCACGAAGGGGGCTAGGATGGCGCCCCAAGACTGTGTGGAATAGGCAAGGCCTATTTCCGGATCGGAGGAGTTCAATGTATTGGGCAGGTAGATCCCCATGGTCACAAACCAGCTACCCCAGATAAAAAATTCCAAGAACATCATGACGGAAAGCTGTGCACGGATCAAATTTTTCATTGCATCTTACCTTATCGTTTATAGTAAATATAATCCAAGGGAATTGGTTCAAGGCCGTTGGCCCTGAAGTCCATTGCAATCTGTCCCCTGTGATGTGTGGAATGGTTTACAATATGAAAGAGGATATCTTTCAAGGTATCGGTAAAAAGCCTGCCTTCGGAATTTTCATAATCGATGCGTTTGTCAAAATCTTCAATATCGGCATTGGTGATGATTTCAAAGGAAGCCCTTTGGTTTTCATAGTGTATGTCGCCCCATGCCTTTACCTCATGAGGCTCAAACACCCCATATTGAGGCATCTTGCCCAAGGCTCGGGCATTCCATATATGGTGCGCATTGAGCACATGGCTAAAGAGTTCCATGCTTTTTGCGGGCACTTTTTCCAGTGTATTGCAAGCCTCGATCAGTTTTTTGTTGCAGTAGAAATTATAATCGAAGAGTTGGTTGATAAAGACTTTCACTTGGTCGTATGTATATTTAAGGTTTGGTGTTAACGCATTTGGGATGCGGCTTTAAGCATCAGATCCCTGGTGGCAATGATCCCGGCTTCCTCGGAAAGCTCGCTTCCTTCATATTCCACCCCAATAAATCCCGAATAGCCGGCATCCTTAACAATTTGGAGCATTTTCACATAATCGATTTCCCGTTCGTTCCCCGCATCATCAAAATCATGGGACTTGGCACTCACCGCCTTGGCAAAAGGCATCAATTCGGAAACTCCCTTATAAATATCGTACATTTCCTCACAACCCGCGCCATCGGCTTTGCGCTTCACACAGAAATTGCCGAAATCGGGCAAGGTACCACAGTTGTCCATACCTACCATTTCCATCACGGCTGCCAACATGGCCGCATTGGAGGATAAGCCACCATGGTTTTCGACAATGACATTGATGTTCTTGTCTTTTGCATAAGTGGCGAGTTTTGTAAGGCCGTCGACTGCGTTTTTCTTCCACTCGTCGGGCACGACGCTTCCGGCAAGATTTACCCTCACGGAATGGCATCCCATGGCCTTGGCGGCATCGACCCATTTATAGTGCCTTTCCACGGCTTCGGTCCGTTCCTTGGAATCGTTAACCGCCAAATTTCCCTGACCATCGATCATGATCAGTACATTTTGCAGTCCGTATTTTTGGGCTTCCGCATTCGATTTCACCACGAATGAGGCCATGGCTTCAGG
>JBATHI010000550.1:0-4449 GCA_049666645.1 Flavobacteriaceae bacterium
ATGGGGCAGTGGGTTCGATTGCAAGTTGGCCAGTTCAAATTCGGGCAAGGTAACCCCGGCAAAAATCAACAATTCAACCACCGCCAAAACGGTGATCACCAGTTCAAAAGTAGCGGCCAATTTCACGCCCAAAATATTAATACCGGTAAAGATCAAATACGCCCCAATGGCAAAGAACATCAAATCGATGGATGGATATACCAAATGCAAATAGGCCCCGATTGCGGCGGCTATGGCCGGAGGGGCAAAGACGAATTCAATATTTTGGGCAATGCCCGCCACAAAACCAAGATGTTTGCCAAGACCCCTGTTGGCATATTCAAAAGCACCTCCCGCCCTAGGTATGGCGCAAGCCATTTCGGTATAGCTGAAAGTAAAGGTCACGTACATGATGATGATAAATAAGGTGGCGACGGCCAGGCCGTAGGTTCCCCCTTCGGCGAGCCCCAAATTCCAACCGAAATACATGCCGGAGATCACATAACCGACCCCGAGACCCCAAAGCATCAAGGGACTTAGTGCCTTTTTTAGTGCTACACCCATAATTTTGTTTTAAACTTAAAGATTTGATCACTCCCCATCATTGACGAAGCTTGCTTAAAAAATCCTGCTCGGTAATGATGGGTACCCCCAACGATTCAGCTTTGGCACGTTTGCTTGGGCCCATATTGTCGCCCGCCACCAAAAAATTGGTTTTGGAGGAAATGCTGGATCCGACCTTACCCCCATTGTCTTCGATAAGCTTTTTGAGCTCGTCCCTCGACACGGTTTCAAAAACGCCGGAAACCACGATGGTCTGCCCCTTCAATATATCGGTCTGGTTTTCCAATTGTGCCTCGGAAAGCGAAAATTGAAGTCCATGAATTTTCAGACAATCGATAATTTCAACATTGGTCGGGTTCTGGAAAAATTCGACCACACTATGTGCGATCCGCTCCCCAATTTCATATGTGGCCATCAAATCTTCGACCGAGGCTGCCCTCAGGGCATCGATGTTTTTGTAGGTCTTGGCCAATTTTTTGGCCACCGTTTCTCCCACAAATCGAATCCCCAAAGCGAACAAAACCCTTTCAAACGGAATATTTATGGAGGCCGCTATACCGTTGATCAGATTATCGGCCGATTTTTCGGCCATCCTTGCCAAGGGCAATACCTGCTCTT
The DNA here is from genome assembly GCA_049666645.1 of Flavobacteriaceae bacterium. Classification (GTDB taxonomy): domain Bacteria; phylum Bacteroidota; class Bacteroidia; order Flavobacteriales; family Flavobacteriaceae; genus Pelagihabitans. The sequence continues at coordinate 1,162 of JBATHI010000550.1, forward strand.
TGGTCAACTCGTAGAGATCGGCATAGTTTTCTATCAGCCCTTCTTTGTAAAGCAATTCAACCGTTTCACTCCCGAGGCCTTCAATGTCCATTGCCTTGCGCGAAATAAAATGTTGTATTCTGCCGGTGATCTGCGGAGGGCATCCATAATAGTTGGTACAGTAGTGTTTGGCATCTCCCTCATTTCGGACCAGTACGGAATGGCATTCCGGACATTGGGAAATATATATGGTCGGCGTGGAATTTATCGATCTTTTGCTCAAATCGACCCCGATGATCTTCGGGATGATCTCCCCCCCTTTTTCCACAAAAACCGTGTCGCCCTCACGAATATCCAATTTTGCTATTTGGTCTGCATTGTGCAATGAGGCCCTTTTTACGATGGTACCCGCCAACAAAACCGGTTCCAGATTGGCAACGGGCGTGATGGCACCGGTTCGCCCTACCTGATAGGAGATTTCGTTCAAAACGGTGGATACCTGTTCGGCCTTGAATTTATAGGCCAAAGCCCAACGTGGGGATTTGGCGGTAAAGCCCAATTCTTCCTGTTGCCGCAACTCGTTCACTTTCACGACCACCCCATCTGTATCGTATGGTAGTTCATGCCGATGCCGCTCCCAGTACTCCACGAATTCGAGCACCTCGGCCGTTGATTGGCATCGCTTGGCCCATTTTGGAATCTTGAAGCCCCATTCCCTGGCCTTTTCCAGCATTTGAAATTGGGAAGTGATCCCCAAATGCTCTCCAGCCAGACCATAGGGAAGACAATCCAATGGACGTTGGGCGACCAATGCGCTGTCCTGCAATTTAAGACTGCCTGCCGCAGTGTTTCTTGGATTCATGTAAGGGTCATCCCCGTTTTCGATGCGTTCGGCATTCATTTTGGCAAAACCATCGAAGGGCAGGACAATCTCGCCTCGAATCTCAAACTTTTCAGGATATGCACCTTTTAATTGCAATGGGACCGTTTTTATGGTCTTTACATTTGCGGTTACATTGTCGCCCCGAACCCCATCTCCCCGCGTAAGGGCACGCACCAATTTTCCTTTTTCGTAGGTGAGGCTTATCGAGGCGCCGTCGTATTTCAACTCGCAAGTGTAAGAAACCGGTACATCCCCAAGGATCCGCTGAATACGTTTTTCCCAATCGATCAATTCTTCCTTGGAATAGGAATTGTCTAACGAGTACATCGGATAATCATGTGCCTCGGTCTCGAAGATTTTGGTGACTTCCCCTCCTACCCTACTGGTAGGCGAAGTAGCGTCGTAGAGTTCAGGGTATTTCGCCTCCAATTCCTGCAGCTCTTTGAGCATCATGTCAAATTCATAATCCGAAATGGTAGGTTGATCGAGCACATAGTAATTATAATTGTGCTGTTGCAAATCTTTCCGAAGGTTTTCAATGCGATCCTTCACGTTCATTGAATATTGTATTTTATGTGATCCACTGAGGCAGCGGCTCGATTCATGACCATCAACTTTGGAGACCGCCCGTATATTTACCTCAGCCGGGCCTTTAACAGACGGTCGTTCCCGAAAATGTCTTTTCGCAGTTCAATATCCGTAAAATTCCGGTCATCCAAAAGCGCTTTGGTCTCCTTCGCCAAATATTGATTGATTTCCAGATAAAGACAACCGCCTTGGTGGAGATGGCGTTTTGAGAAATCAATAATGGCGCTGTAAAAAACCAAAGGGTTTTCATCAGGGACGAACAATGCCATACCGGGCTCATAATCCTTTACGTTCGAGCCCATATATGGTTTTTCAGATTCCCGAACATAGGGGGGATTGGAGACGATCAGGTCGAATTTTCGTGCTAGCTGGGGATCCTGTAAAATATCGGCCTGTTGAAATTCAATGGATACCTCATTGTTCTTGGCATTTTGTTCCGCCAACTCAAGCGCCTTTTCAGAAAGGTCGATGGCGAAAACCTCCGCATCGGGAAGCAGCTTGGCAAGGACAATCGCGATACAGCCTGTTCCGGTTCCAATGTCCAAGATGGTGAGGCGGCCACTTTTCGGCGGGGTTGCATTCCAATCGGATAAGATCAAACGCACCAGATCTTCTGTTTCCGGCCTGGGAATCAGAACCGCTTCGTTCACCTTGAAATCCATTTCCATGAAATGGGCCTTGCCGATGATATACTGCAATGGTTTTTGCAACTTTAGATCGCTCAAGGCTTCGAACAAGGGCTGTTCTTCTTCCTTTGAAAGGGTCAGTTGGGGTTGCAGGGCAAGCACGAAACGTTCCAATCCGAGAAAATGCATGATCAACATATAAAAAAAGCTATCGACCTCTTCCATTGGATAGATTCCATCCAATTCCTTGTGGAAAATGGCCTTGATGTCGCTTAACCGCATGGCATGGAGCTTAAGGTTTCATTGCAATTCGAAAAAGTGGGCAAAGGATTATCGTGTCGTTGAAAACAATCGCTATAGTTCTTTTATCATCCAGACCGGACAGGAATAATGTCCGGTATTGCCCATAGGCCGGTCTAAATAGGTAAACCCTTTGCTGACATACAAACGCTGTGCGGCTTCCATATAGGGCATGGTTTCCAGATAACATTTTTCATAACCGAAATATTTTGCCCTTTCAAGGCACACCTCGATCATCCTGCTCCCCAAGCCCCTTCCCCTGGCTTCATCCAAAAAATACATTTTCTGAAGTTCACATACATTACCCTGATAGTTCTCCAATTGGGCCACGCCCGCACAGCCCAAAATCACCCCGTTTTCCTCCAACACGAAATAAGTGGCCTTAGGTACATCATAATTTTCGAACATGTGATCGAGTGCTTTGTCGGCATAGGCGGTGCCCACTTTTGGAACACCGAGATCTTCCAAAACTTTTCTGATGACCTTCGCTACCCGAAGGTTGTCTTCGGGTTGGATTTCCCTAATTACCGGCCTATCCATCGAACCTGGAAAATATCATGATTAATATTCTATTTTTGTCGCGTGAAGATACGTGAATTGCCAATCATCGTAAAATCGCAAATATCGAAAGTTAAGTTATGCCCATTAGCAACCCTCCGTATAGAATTTTGAACGATCAGGACAAGACCTTTATGCTGCGCTGCGTGGAAATCGCCAAAAATGGTTTGGGCACGACTGCTCCCAATCCGATGGTAGGTTGCGTGATCGTACACAATGGTTTTATAATAGGGGAAGGTTATACCAGTGCTTATGGTGGTCCGCACGCCGAAGTCAATGCCATCCATTCGGTGCGGGATAAATCGCTTTTGATGGAGGCAACTTTATATGTTACCCTAGAACCCTGTTCCCATT
>JBATHI010000551.1:0-11082 GCA_049666645.1 Flavobacteriaceae bacterium
GGTCATGGCCCGCCGCACTGCGGAAATGCATGTGGCCTTGGGCTGCGAAGTTGAGGATACCGCATTTACCCCGAAGCTTTTCAATAGCGAGTTCGAGGTTTGGTTGTAAAATAGGCTATTGTATCAGTTCCAGAACCGTTTGAACAGTGTGGAGAACAACCTTCACAAGTTGGAAGGCCGGGCCGCCATGTTGGTAAAGGAGTTCCTGGAAAGGAAGAATGAGATCAGAAGGCGCTTCGTGGATTTCGACTGGACGAAGCTCAAGGGGGAAAGGATCAGGGTGCACGGCGATTTTCATTTGGGCCAGATCTTGGTGAAGGATGATGATTTTTACCTGTTGGATTTTGAGGGCGAACCGGAGAGCACCATCCGTGACCGGAAGGTAAAACACCCGCCATTAAAGGATGTTGCAGGTATTTTCCGATCGTTCCACTATGCCATTTATGCCACTATTTTTAACAATGGCGACAAATATCCCTATTCACAGGAAGAACTTTTTAAGGCAGGGGAGACGCTCTACAAGTTCTTTATCGGTGTATTTTTGGAATCGTATGTTACCCTGGTACAGGCAAACAACCTGAACATAGGGTACCATCAGGAAAGAATTTTTATTTTAAAATATTGTATGCTGGAAAAGGCCGTTTATGAACTGGGGTATGAAATGAACTCCCGTCCCAGTTGGGCGGTAATTCCCTTGGAAGGTATTTTGGGCATCATCAATGATAAGAATTAAGGCGGGTATGATGCTTAATGGGCACTCAATGAACGATTCGTATGTCCATTTTTGGCAATGGCCTTTGCCCCTGCCAATTGGCGTCTTTAAAAAAAATTAATCCGAACAGTATCAAAAAGGAAATCATGGCCAAAGTAGTACCACACAGTTTATTTACAGATTTCGACATCAATCTTTTTAAATCGGGGAAACACTTCAAGCTGTACGAAAAACTGGGATCCCATCCTATGGAACTGGATGGGGTGAAGGGCACCTATTTCGCCGTTTGGGCCCCTACTGCCAAAGCGGTCTCCGTCATCGGCGATTTCAACCATTGGTTAGACCATGAACACCCACTGAACGTGAGATGGGACGCCAGCGGTATTTGGGAAGGTTTTGTACCGAATGTTGGCAAGGGAGAGGTTTATAAGTACTATATCCGGTCGAATAATTTTGGTGTAGTCACTGAAAAAGCCGATCCTTTTGCACGTTACTGTGAATTACCCCCCCATACGGCGTCGATCGTCTGGGATGGCAATTACAATTGGCAGGATAAAAAATGGATGGAAAACAGGAAAGAACGTAATGCCATGGATGCCCCGTTTTCAGTTTATGAGGTACATTTGGGATCATGGAAGCGCAAGGAAGGAAACCTATTTTTGTCCTATAAGGAACTGGCGAAAGATCTGGTCAGCTACGTGAAGGAAATGGGTTTCACCCATGTAGAGTTCATGCCCATCATGGAGTATCCCTATGATCCCTCCTGGGGCTATCAGCTGACAGGGTATTTTGCCCCTACCTCGCGTTTTGGGGAACCGGATGATTTCAAATTACTGGTCGATACCTTGCACCAAAACGAAATCGGTGTCATTCTAGATTGGGTGCCTTCCCATTTTCCCGAAGATGCGCACGGACTCGGATTTTTCGATGGTTCCCATCTATACGAACATCCAGACAGGAGAAGGGGATATCACCCCGATTGGAAGAGCTTGATCTTCAATTATGGTAGGAATGAGGTGCGCGCCTTCCTGATCAGCAATGCCCTGTTCTGGTTAGACCAATACCATACCGATGCCTTGCGCGTAGACGCGGTGGCTTCGATGTTGTATCTCGATTATTCCCGTGAAGAAGGGGAGTGGGAGCCCAATATGTATGGCAATAATGAAAATTTGGAGGCCTTGAGCTTTCTAAGGGAATTCAACGAAACCGTTTATGGCAATTTTCCCGATGTGCAGACCATTGCAGAGGAATCGACGGCGTTTTCGGGCGTTTCCAGACCGGTTCATTTGGGCGGTTTGGGCTTCGGTATGAAATGGATGATGGGCTGGATGCACGATACCCTGGAATATTTCAAAAAAGATACGATTTATCGCAAACACCACCAGAACGACCTTACTTTTAGCATGACCTATGCCTTTACCGAGAATTTTATGTTGCCCTTTTCACACGATGAGGTGGTATATGGAAAGCAATCCTTGGTATATAGGATGCCAGGAGACGAATGGCAGCAATTTGCCAACCTCAGATTGTTATTTGGCTATATGTTCACCCACCCAGGTACCAAGTTGATCTTTATGGGCGGTGAATTCGGCCAGACCTCTGAATGGAATTTCCAGAATAGTCTTGATTGGCATTTAACGAAATATGAAGTACATGCCGGCATACAGGAAACAATCAAAGACCTGAACCATTTGTACCGTTCGGAAAAAGCGCTATTTGAAAAACAATTCAGCCCGGAAGGCTTTCAATGGATTGACTATAGCGACCATGAAAACTGTGTGCTGACCTATATGCGCAAAGGGCACGATAAAAAGAACGATCTATACGTGGCTTGCAACCTTACCCCGGTACCTAGGGAAAAGTATCGCATTGGCATCCCTAAAAAGTCTGGCCAACCAAAGGTGATATTCAATAGTGATGACAAAAAATATGGAGGTTCGGGTATGGCTGCCGAAATCTCCAAAATTGAAAAGACCGCATGGCATGGCCACCCCCAATCTATCGAAATGACCATTCCACCGCTGAGCATGGTTATATTTAAGTAGTTCTCAACGGTGAAATCGTTATAGTTATCAAATCTTTCTAATATCTTTTCGTAATTAGGTGCCAAAGTCTTTTTTTTGTGTTGCTTTTAAAAAAACGAGTTTATGATTACCAATACCGAATTGGAATACAAGGGGAATTTGTACCCCAACCAGATAGCCGAATACAAAAGAGACACCGATAAGTTATATTTTACGACTGAAAATGGCGTGGTCTTGGAAATCACGGTCATACAAGATAGGACCATACGTTTTCGTTACGCCACAGATTATATTTTTCAACCCGATTTTTCCTATGCGATCAGTGAAAACGCCAAAAGAGGCTACAATACCCTAACAGTGGAAGAGACCGCCACTGAATATCTGATCGAAACGGCCAAGGTTAAAATTCTTGTCGACAAGAAGACCTTGCGGATCCAGATTTCCGATCTGGAGGGCAGGATCATCAATGAAGACGAACTGGGGTTTCATTGGGAGGAAAACTATGAGTACGGGGGCAATACCGTAAAAATGAGCAAGATCACCCAGACGACCGAAAGCTATTACGGGATGGGAGATAAGGCAACCCACAGCAACCTAAAAGGCAAACGGGTTTCCAATTGGGTCACGGACCAATATGCATTCGGCAAGGACCAAGATCCACTATACAAGGCGATTCCATTTTATGTGGGCCTCCATCACGAGAAGGCTTACGGTATTTTCTTCGACAACAGTTTTAAGACCCATTTCGATTTTGCCCATGAAAAAAGAACCACCACCAGTTTTTGGGCAGATGGCGGTGAGATGAATTATTATTTCTTTTACGGACCTGAAATGTCGAAAGTGGTGCAAGCCTATACCGATCTTACGGGAACGCCGGAACTTCCACCGATGTGGGCTTTAGGGTACCATCAATCCAAGTGGAGCTATTTTCCCGAAAGTAGGGTGAAAGAAGTTGCGAGTACTTTCAGAGATCTTAAGATTCCCTGCGACGGCATCTATTTGGATATTGATTATATGGATGGATTTCGCTGTTTTACTTGGGACAAGACCCTCTTTCCAGATCCAAAAAGAATGATAGCCGAGCTGGGCAAGGATGGCTTCAAAACAGTGGTCATGATCGATCCGGGCATCAAAATAGACAAGGATTACTGGGTGTACCAAGAGGCCATGGAGAACGATTTTTTCTGTAAACGGGGAGATGGCCCCTATATGCACGGAAAGGTTTGGCCAGGGGAATGCCATTTTCCCGATTTTACCAATCCCAAGGTGAGGGAATGGTGGGCCGGCCTTTATAAGGAGTTCATGGCCGAATTGGGGGTTCATGCCGTTTGGAACGACATGAACGAACCAGCAGTGATGGAGGTGCCTTCAAAAACTGCCCCCTTGGACACCAGGCACAAATACGACGGCCACCCCTGTACCCATAGGAAGGCCCACAATGTATACGGCATGCAGATGGTCAGGGCGACCTATGAAGGGGTAAAGAAATATGTATATCCGAAAAGACCTTTTGTGATCACGCGGGCCGCCTATGCCGGTACCCAACGCTATTCGTCAACATGGACTGGAGACAATGTGGCCACATGGGAGCATCTTTGGATCGCCAATGTGCAGGCGCAACGCATGTGTGTCAGTGGCTATTCGTTTGTGGGATCGGATATTGGCGGCTTTGCCGAACAGCCCAATGGGGAACTTTTTGCCAGGTGGATACAATTGGGGGTATTCCATCCTTTTTGCAGGGTGCATTCGAGCGGCGACCACGGGGATCAAGAACCTTGGTCATTTGGTACAGAGATCACCGATATCGTAAGAAAGTTCATCGAATTGCGCTACCAATTGTTGCCCTATCTTTATACCATGTTCTGGAGATATACCAAATATGGTACTCCGATGCTGCAATCCATCGTATACTTTGACCAGGCAGACACCCAAACCCATTTTAGGACCGACGAGTTTATCTTCGGCCAACAAATATTGGTTTGCCCGATTCAGGAACCGAATGCCCAGGGTCGTAGAATGTATATTCCACGTGGAAAATGGTACAATTACTGGACAGGAGAAATGGTCGAGGGAGGCAAGGAGAGATGGGTGCCAGCCGATTTGGACAAGATTCCCCTATTCATGAAAGAAGGCGCCATAATCCCTAAGTATCCCATACAGCAATATGTCGGGGAAATAAAAGTAGAGGAGTTGGTACTGGATGTTTATTATATGCTTGGTGCGGAAAATTCCACCGTATATGAGGATGCACAGGACGGATACGATTATCAAAGCGGCAAATTCAGCTTAAGGAACTTCAAATTATTGGGCAAAGAAAAGGAGCTCATCATTCAACAGTTCAAAGACGGGACTTTTATAACGTCGTATGAGCACTTTAAAATAAAGCTGCACGGACTTCCTTTTAAAATCAAATCGGTCCATGTTGACAATGAAAAAGTGAATCTGGAAGATATCAAGCTCAACGGAAATAATATCATCCAGGTGAGCAAGGAATTTACCCAACTCCATATTACAGGCAAATAAATTATTTTGTAATTTCAAATATTAATCCATTCAATCAGATGAGAAAAGCATTTTTGGCCCTTGCACTATGTATGGCGGTTGCGGCTTGCAAAACCAACCCGTTCACCGGTAAATCAGTGCTTAATTTTTATCCGAACAGCCAGATTTTCCCCATGGCATTTGCACAATACGACCAATTTTTAACCGAAAATAAGGTGGTAACGGGCACGAGCGATGCCCAGATGATCACGAAGGTAGGGCAACGAATCTCGTCAGCGGCCGAAAGATGGCTCACTGCAAATGGTTATCCAGGATATTTGAAAGATTACAAATGGGAATACAATTTGGTCAATGATGAAACCGTGAACGCTTGGTGCATGCCCGGCGGTAAAATCGTGTTTTATACCGGAATATTGCCCATCACCCAAACCGAAACCGGCGTTGCCGTGGTCATGGGCCATGAAGTTGCCCATGCCTTGGCAGACCACGGCGCCCAACGGATGAGCGCCGGCACGTTGCAACAGCTCGGCGCGGTAGCGGGCAATATTGCCATCAAGGACGATCAAACCCGAAACACCTTCAATCAGGCCTACGGCGTCGGTTCTACCGTTGGGCTTATGTTGCCTTTTAGCAGAAGCCATGAGACTGAGGCCGATCGCATAGGTTTACAGATCATGGCAATCGCGGGCTATGATCCCGCGGAAGCCGCCGAGCTTTGGAAAAGAATGCAGGCCAAGGGAGGGGAAGCCCCTCCTGAGTTTCTGAGCACGCATCCGTCGAATGAGACGCGAATCGCCAACCTGACCGCGTGGGCACCCGAGGCCAAAGCGGAAGCCAAGAAGTTTGGCGTCACTAAGTTTCAGTAATCCTTTAGGGAAGCCAATGCATAAAAAAAGCCGTTAAAAACGGCTTTTATCATATCTATGAACAACCGGTCTGCCATAAAAGGGAGTAAAAAGCTGTTGAATGCCTGGGCATTTTACGATTGGGCGAACTCCGTATACAGCCTGGTGATTTCCTCAGCCATCTTCCCCATATTTTATGGGGCCCTCTTTCGGGTGGCGGGAGTGGATAAAGTCACGGTTTTTGGAGGCGAAATCGCCAGGGCACCGTTGATCAGCTATATCACCTCTGCCGCCTTTTTGTTCATCGCCTTCATCACGCCGCTATTATCGGGCATTGCAGATTATCTGGGTAACAAAAAGGTATTCATGAAATTTTTCTGCTACCTCGGGGGATTGTCCTGTATCGGGCTGTATTGGTTTTCCTTGGAACATATTTATTTGGGCCTGGGGTGCTACTTCTTTGGATTGGTCGGGTTTTGGGTCAGCTTCGCCTTCAATAATTCCTATTTGCCCGACATTGCTTTTCCGGAACAACAAGATCGTATCAGTGCCAAAGGCTTTTCCCTTGGATATATCGGGAGCGTCATGCTTTTGATCGTGAATTTGGCCATGGTCATGAAACCCGATGTTTTCGGAATAGTTTCAGATCCCGGGGAGGCCGCTGAATTGAAGGCCATGAGGTATTCATTCGTTTCCGTTGGTTTCTGGTGGATCATTTTTGCACAGTACAGCTTCTTCCACCTTCCTCAAGGATATAAAAAAACGGGCAAAAGAACCAATATCATCCTCAACGGGTTTAAGGAACTGAAATCGGTATGGCTTCAATTGGGACATCAAACCAGACTGAAACGATATTTGATTGCATTCTTCGTCTATAGTATGGCGGTACAAACGGTGATGCTCATCGCTGCCTATTTCGGGGAGCAGGAAATTCTTTGGGGTTCCGATACGGAGCGCACCACCGGGCTGATCATCAGTATTATGGTCATTCAGTTGGTCGCCATTATCGGTGCGATGCTCACTGCCCGGGCGTCAAGGTCCTTTGGGAACATAAGAACACTTGTTGTTGTGAATCTTTGTTGGCTGTTGATCTGTATTTATGCCTATTTTGTTTACACCCCGACTGAATTTTATATTGCCGCAGGATTCGTGGGCATGGTAATGGGAGGCATACAGGCGTTGTCAAGATCAACCTATTCGAAATTCATTCCTGAAACCATTGACACCACATCATTTTTCAGTTTTTATGATGTTTCCGAGAAAATAGGCATTGTGATCGGGACATTTATTTATGGATTCATTGCCCAGCGAACGGGCAGTATGCGTCTTGCGACCATTTTTCTGGGATTATTTTTTTTAATAGGGATGCTTTTATTGCTTCGGGTCAATAAAAAAGGCCCCGCTGGTATAGGGGCCTGATCGCTTGTTCGTTTTTTGATCGGTTTTCTTGCCAAATGGTCAAATCAACCTTTTGAAATGTCTCCGGAACCGGACGTTTTGGTATCTACTTTTGCCGGATTACCCCGGTAAGTAATATCTCCGGAACCAGATACCCTAGCTTTGAGATTTTCTCTTGCGGTTACTTTGATATCGGCTGATCCGGAAACTGTGGCTTCAACATTATCGGCTACCAAATCGAAAGCTCTTATATCTCCTGAGCCGGAGACGGTTACATTAAAGTCAACCGCTTTTCCGCTGAGGTTCATATCACCCGATCCCGACATGGTGGCCGTCATATTTTGGGCTTCAACCTCCAGGGTAATATCACCTGAGCCCGACATGGTGGTTGAAAAATTAGAGGCTTTGATCGTTTTTTTGCCAACGATATCGCCCGACCCTGATAGGGTTACCGCATCGATTCGATCTACCGGAACGGTAATATGAATGCCATCATTCCAATTGGAGGGTTGTAAATTTCGATTGTCCTCGACCTTAATGGTCAGTTTGCCATTTTTCACTTCGGTTTTGATATATTCCAAAAGGTTTTCCTCTCCTTTTAAGGTGAGTTCGCCTTCTTTTCCATCGACCAGATCAACATCGAACCAGCCCGAGACCGAAATGGCATCGTAATCGCCGACACTGCGCTCTATGCTGACCGTATTGCCATTGCCTTTGATCCTTTTGCCCCACTGGGCTGTGCAAGAGGCCGATAATAGTACTACAAGACTTAAGGAGAATAATTTTTTCATTTGATTTTAAGTTTATTGTTTAAATTGAATTGGATGAAATGATACATTAATTTTTAATCAGTTTGATGCCGCCGTAGTCACTGTTTATGGTGATCGTTTTACTGCTGTTGGCCGATCCGTAATAACCTTTATAATAATTTTCGTTCGACTTTTCCTTGCTGATCGTAATTTCCAGATCTTCTTTGCCGCTGACGCCCGCGTAGCTGGTCGTAATTTCAAAATCGAAATGGTAATCGGGATGGTAACCGATCTTAATGCCGGTATAATTGGAGTTGATACTGACGTTTCCTGCATCTGCAGCCATTTGCCCGATGGTCAAGGAACCGTAATCCGCACCGATCTGTACCTTTCCATGGATGGTCCCCAGTTTCACGCCGATATAATCGCCATTGCCAGTGATATTCCCGGCATCCATGATCTCAATATTGCCATAGTCGCTAGAATATTCCAAGTTTTCCATCTTGAGTACCGTGGCGTTGGTATAATCGGCGTTGATAGTAAGATTACCCGCTTTCTGTATCGTAAAACCGGAGTAATCGGCCTTGATGTTCCCGCTGTTGATGTATCCGATGCTTGAATTGGAGGTGTAATCGAAGTTGAGTTCGTTGTTGCGCCCGTGAAGTTCACCGATCTCGAGCTTTCCATAATCACAGCTGATCTTGGCGTGGCCATCGATCCGATCCAATAGGATGTTACCATAGTCGTTGTTCAATTGCACGCTGTTTTTGATGGGTACTTTTATGGTATAGTTGATCTGCATGTTCACATTGTTGCTATTGCCCCAGTTCCAGCCCCAGCTGCTTTTGTTCTTGTCGAAGATGGTTTTTGCGGAGACCATACTGCTGCTGCTTTCAAACTCCACCGTAATTTCATCCAGTTTTTTCTGTACTTTTTCCTCATTGTTGCCATTGGTCTTGATATGGACCTCGATCAATATTCTATTTTCGTTCCAACTGGTAATATTGAGGTTACCATAGCTGTTGCTGACTTTTAGAAGGGCATCCGCATTGACGGAAAATTCTTTTTTGATCGTTTTTTCCTTGGTATGGCGACCCCTTGGATTTTCGTCGTTGGCTGACAAAAGCATAGGGAAAACCATCAATAGGACAATCATATGTTTATATAGCAATGTTTTCATCTTTGTTGTTTTTAATGTTATTAATGGTTTCCACTTGATCAAGTATGTCTTGTAAAAGATCGATTCTGGTTTGGAAATTGGTGATCATGGCACTTAAAATCAGCTTGCTGTTGCCACCGTTCAAAAGATCTTGTTCGAGTTGGCCGTAGTTGCGTTCCAATTTCTTGAGCTGTAACAAGGTATCATCAATCATTTTTTTGGTGACAGGTGTGCTTTTACGCTTCAGTTGACTCACCTGTTCTTCTATCAATCCCGCAAAATAGATTTGGCTTTTGGACACTTCAGGCGAGATTTCTGCCACCTGTTCGCCAAGGGTAGGTCGAGACATAAAAACACCCAGACCCAGGGCCATCAAAACAACTACGGAAGCGGCAATGGAGAGCGGTCTCCACCACGATTTATTTTTCCTATGCAGGCCGATCGTTCCATGTAAGGCATTCAATCTATCCAGGAACCTGGCCTGATGCCCTTCTTGGGGTTCCTCGGTGTCAAAGGTTCCCTCAATTTGGCTGAACCAATTTTCTAAATTTTCCATTTCAAGCAAGTATTAATTGTTTTCTCAAGCTTTCCTTCGCCCTCGAGATGGTCGTCCTACAATTGGCGTAGCTTATGTTCATGATGCTGCTGATTTCGTCATGATCATAGCCTTCGATTAAATGTAAGGTCAAAGCAATTCTGTAACTGTCCTTTAATCGTTTCATGGTTTCCATCACTTGTTGAGCCTTCAATTCCGTGAACACATGATTCGAATCAATTCCATCGTTGTCTTCGACCTTGTACATTATATCCTCCAAGGCGACCTCATTTTTTTTCTTTTGCTTTCTGTAATGGTATATACTGTTGTTCACTACGATCCGCTTAAGCCAGGAACCAAAGGTCACCTCGCCTTTAAAAGTCTGCAGTTTCGTAAAGGCGCTCAAAAATGATTCCTGCATCACGTCTTCTGCTTCCGTACTGTCTTTTACAATTCTAATCGCCGTGTTGAACATGGCCTTATAATAGCGGTTGTAAACCTCCAGTTGGGCACTTTGCTTCCCCTCAATACACCATTGCAACAATGTATCAATATGTTCTCTTTTGTGGCTCAAAAAGTGAATGGTTTAACTAATAGATGAGGGAAGTTAGGTATTGTTACAGTACGTTAAAAAAAATTTAACGGTCATAAGGAAGGAGATCCATCAATCATGGTAAGGCCATAATATATGATTGAACTTAAAAATAAAGCATTTTTAACCCTTTCGATCCCAAAACCCGAAAGGGTTTTTTGGGTTTCTGTAGGTATGGCACAACAATTGTCAAATAGGGATTGAACCAAGTCCTGAAAGTGCATGTAGAATGAAGACCTACGGTCCATGCGGCGGTGAAAAACTAATTTTACAAATTTGATTTCTGTCCCTGAAATGACAGAATGACCGAAAAATAACTATGGGAGCATCCAAATTTTCAAATTTTGACAATATGTCGCTGCATACCTTTGATGAGGATGCGGAACTGATTCCTTTATTGACAGCAGAGGACGAAGAGCAAATGAACAATGAAACGCTGCCTGAAACTTTGCCCATTCTTCCCTTGCGCAACACGGTCTTGTTTCCTGGGGTAGTGATTCCGATCACCGCGGGAAGGGACAAATCGATCAACTTGATCAAAGATGCCAACAATGGCAGCAAGGTAA
>JBATHI010000552.1:0-2549 GCA_049666645.1 Flavobacteriaceae bacterium
GCCCTCCATTGCTGCCCACCCAAACCAGGTCTTCGTACATCCGATCTGAGGATAGGCCCAATAAGTCCTGAAAAGCCTGCGCCGTTCCCCTGTGAAAAGCGATTCGATCCGATTTGTAGGACCATTCGGGATAGGTATAGAGTCCGGGCTGCTGCGTAAGCATGACCAATTGTGGGCGCCCCGAGGTGTTCACTTTGTAAAGATGGCCCCCACCTTCTTTCCAAGTGGTAAAGACCAGATACTTCCCATCGGGCGACCAGGACGGCTGTGCTTCGATAAAATCATTTTCGGTGAGGCGTTGTGGGGTCCCGTTGGGAAAATCCATGACATAGAGCCTGTTGAGGGCGGTAAAGGCCAATTGAGAACCATCGGGAGAAGGTTTGGCATCCCGTATCTGGGTCACCAACGCCTCCACATCATCCTTTATCGGATACTTGAAAGCGAGCCTCGGCCCCATATCCAAATCCACCGATGCGGTAAAGGGTATCTCTTTGGCCGTATTGCCTGTAACATCAATTGAAAAGATTTTCCCCCCATAAGAGGCGATCAGGTTTTTGCTGTCGGGCGTAAACGACATGGCGGGCAAAACCCCCAAGGCGGCGATCGACTCCTGTTCATCGCGCTGCACCGGATAGGCCAACCAACGTTCTTCCCCTGTTTTCAGGTTTTGGAGCACGAGTCCGGTTTCGGCCTCAAAACGGGTGCCGTAAACCAACCATTGCCCGTTCGGGGAAAGTGTTGGGGTGAAGGCCGATCCATAGCGTGAGGTGATCACCGCCGTATCGCCGTCTTCCATATCATAGGTCCCTATTTGATATTGTGGCAATTGTGCATTGTAGTTCCATGCATTTTTTCGTTGCGAAAAATAGAGCAGTTTTCCATCTGCACCGAAAGCGGGGTCGATCAATTTCGCATCTTCCGGTTTATCGATCAGTTGGCTTCCCGATCCACCGTCTTTATGATAAATATGCGGTTTGATGTTCCTTCTTCCGTTTACGCCAACGATATATTCGCCATCGGGGGTCCATTCGGCAGAGAAAAAGTTGTGCTTTTTTTCCTCGGTCACCTGTTTTTCTTCTTTGGTCGCGAGGTTCATGGTCCAAATATTGTCGGAACCGCTTTTGTCGGAAATGAAGACGAGCGATTTTCCATCTGGGCTGAACCTTGGATGCACGTCGTAAGCAAGTCCATGGGTAATTCTTGTTGCGGTGCCCCCATTGATGGGAAGGGTATAGAGATCGCCCATCAAATCGAATACGATGGTTTGGCCATCGGGACTCACATCCAAGGAAACCCAAGTGCCCTTGTCGGTTGTAAAGACGACGCTGCGTTCCGGTTCCAAAGGGAGTTCTTTGGTCGCCTTTTTCAAGGTGTCGGTTGCCTTGGTGTTCTGTTGGGCCAGGCCCAGGGATACATTTAAAATGGCCCATAAAACGGCCATTTTTAGGATACTTCGGTTTTGCATATGATTTAAAAATGGGTTAGGTGGCCTACAGCGGCCAAAAACTAACTGGTTTGTTCAATACGCCCTGCTTTGAACGCAGGGTACCAAAAGGTCAAAAGACCATAAAAACTATTCCTCTTCCCCTGAAGTTTCCGACTCGGCTTCAGCTTCTTCAAAATCCTTGATGCCATTGTCGTGAAGAATGTTGTACCACTGCACCACTTTCTTAATGTCGCTCGGATACACCCTGTCTTCATCGTAATCGGGCAATATCCCAAAAAAATATTCCTCCAACTTAATTTTTTCGTCTTTGTGGTTCACCGACGTCTTCCCGCCCTTTTCCTTGGATTTGATATTTTGGAAGACTTCCCTTAAAGGGACTTCCTTTTCCAAGGTATAAATGGCGATTTCAGAGAGCACGCTCACATTGCTTCGGAGGCCCACCGTAATTTTTTTTCCATCCAGCAACGATTCCGCCACGAAACCTGCCCTGGTTTGGGTCACCAATTTAAAAAGTCCCGGTTTGCCGCCTATGGCCAATATTTTGTCCAATCCCATAATGCTAAGATAATTGCAAAGGCAAATATGCCCATTTTAGTTATACGATCGCGACGATCATCTCGCTTTTTTAAGTTCAGGAAAGCGCATTCTATAATCGACCACGATCTTGCCTTGTGATATGTTCTTTAATCTGCTCTTCAGGAGCCGCTTTTTTAGGGGCGATACCTTGTCGATGAACAAGATTCCCTGAATGTGGTCGTACTCATGTTGTATCACCCGGGCCAAAAGTCCGTCGAATGTTTCCGTGTAGGCTTTAAACGCCTCATCGACATAGGAGATGGTGATTGTATCTTTGCGTTTTATATCCTCACGGATGTCGGGAATACTGAGGCAACCTTCGTTAAATGGCCATTCTTCGCCTTTTTCCTCATGGATGACCGCATTGATGAAGACCTTTTTGAATCCGCTCAGTGCCTTCCTTTCCTCGACCGACAATTCCTCGTCATCCGCAAAAGGACTGGTATCGACCATGAACAATCGAATGGCCAGGCCCACCTGGGGAGCTGCAAGGCCC
Source organism: Flavobacteriaceae bacterium (assembly GCA_049666645.1). Lineage (GTDB taxonomy): Bacteria > Bacteroidota > Bacteroidia > Flavobacteriales > Flavobacteriaceae > Pelagihabitans. The sequence goes on from JBATHI010000552.1 coordinate 2,520, forward strand.
ACCCCATTGGCTTTATACATGGTTTCCCAC
>JBATHI010000553.1:0-1763 GCA_049666645.1 Flavobacteriaceae bacterium
TAATCACCGAATACCCATGGTCGAACCTCTTTGCCTATAATATGTTCATCCGCCCCACTGCGGAAGAGTTGAAGCATTTTGATCCGGAATGGACGGTCATCAGCGCTCCTGGTTTTAAAGCCGACCCCCAAGTCGATGGAACGCGCCGGCACAATTTTGCCATCTTGAATTTTACCAAAAAAATAGTTTTGATCGGCGGTTCGGGATATACGGGCGAAATAAAGAAAGGCGTCTTTTCCGCGCTGAATTTCATATTGCCGGTTCAAAAGAAGACCCTGCCCATGCACTGTTCTGCCAATACGGGTAAAGATGGTGATACCGCGATATTCTTTGGCCTATCGGGCACGGGAAAGACCACCCTGTCAACAGATGCCTCCCGTAAACTGATCGGTGACGATGAGCATGGATGGAACAATGAAAATGCGGTCTTTAATTTTGAAGGCGGATGTTATGCGAAGGTCATCAACCTTTCAGCAGAAAACGAACCGGAAATCTACAGGGCGATCAAAAAAGGTGCCTTGTTGGAAAACGTGGTCATGGACGATGATGGAATCATCGATTTTGCCGATACTTCAATTACACAAAATACTAGGGTAAGTTATCCCATTTACCATATCGACAACGTTCAGAGGCCCTCCATTGGCAAAAACCCGAAGCATATCTTTTTTCTAACGGCGGATGCTTTTGGGGTGCTGCCCCCCATTTCCAAACTAACGCCAAGTCAGGCAGCTTACCATTTTATATCGGGCTATACCGCGAAGGTGGCCGGAACGGAAGCGGGCGTGGTAGAGCCCATTCCATCATTTTCGGCATGCTTCGGGGCACCTTTTATGCCTTTGCACCCTGCCCGGTATGCCGAAATGTTAAGCAAAAAAATGAAAGAAAGCGGGGTGAGCGTATGGCTGGTCAATACCGGTTGGACGGGTGGCCCCTATGGCGTGGGTACCAGGATGAAGCTGAAATATACCCGGGCCATGATCAATGCGGTCCTCAACGGGGATCTGGGACTTTACTCCTATGACAAATATCATATCCATTCCGTTTTCGGGGTAGCGCAACCCAGGGAATGCCCGGGCGTCCCGACCAGCGTACTCAGCCCACGTACCACCTGGAACAACGATCAGGCCTATTATACGACAGCATTTAAACTTACGAATGCTTTTCGGGAAAATTTCAAAAAATACGAAGCCTTCGCAAGCGAAGAAATTAGGAGGGGAGGCCCACAGCGCTATGCCTTTTGATTTTAAGCCGTTATTTTTTGTTGACCGTGGTGATATATTTTTGAAGGGCCATGGTCATTGATGGGGTTTCCGGTGTCGGGGCCTGAATATCAATGCGCAATCCCGCAACGGTAGCAGCCTCTACGGTAGAGTCTCCAAAGACGGCGATACGCGTATCATTCTGCTTGAAATCGGGAAAATTCTTCAATAGTGATTCTATCCCTGAAGGACTGAAAAAGACCAGAATATCGTAGTATACATCCCGAAGATCCGACAGGTCACTTATGACCGTTTTATAGAAAATGCCCCTGGTCCATGTAATGCCCACCTTGTTCAAGGTTTCCGGCACAATAGGTTTTAGAACATCCGAAGAGGGCAGGAGATACTTTTCGTCCTTGTACTTCTTGAATAAGCCGGCCAATTCGGGAAAATCCATTTTGCCCACATAGATTTTGCGCTTTCTGTACACCACGTATTTCTGGAGGTAAAAGGCCACCGCTTCCTATTGGCAAAAATACTTCATGGTATCGGGCACCTTAAAAC
>JBATHI010000554.1:0-5491 GCA_049666645.1 Flavobacteriaceae bacterium
TTATGGGCACCCATGAATTGACCTTGTTCCCACTCCGCCATACCCGTTGGTATCCAAAATACAGGCGGTCGTTATTGTGCGGACTGATCAGGATAGGGCTGTCCCAATTCCATCGTTCAGGTGCGTCACCGGGCGCCGCTTGGGGCTGGATGTTCAATACCTCTTCACTGCGTCTGTCCAAACGATGCAGTAGCCCTTGTTGAATTTCCATATAAACGGTATTTTGATCTTTGGGGTCAAAGGCGGAGTCGTAACCATCTGCCCCGAGCGGCACATACCAATCCTGATTTCGTACCCCCTCGGTATTGGTGGTTCGTGAAGGACCGATCAATGTGCCCAGATCCTGTGCCCCTCCCACAATATTGTAAAACGGTTCCGCATTGTCGAGGCCCAGTTTATAGAACTGGGAGATCGGAAGGTTCGGAAAATGCCGCCAAGTGGTGCCCTCGTCAAAAGATTCATAAAGCCCGCCATCGGTCCCTGCCAACAGGTGCTTTCCATTGTTGTCATCGATCCACAAGGCATGATTATCACTGTGCTTTTCGCGACCCGTTCCCAAAACCTTGAATTGGCCGCCACCATCTCGAGTGACATGGATAAAAACATCCATTTGATATACCAAGTCCCGATTTTCGGGAGACGATTCGATTTCCTGATAGTAGTGGGGACCCGTTCCTCCGGAAGTATAACTGTTCCGTTTCTCCCAACTTTCGCCCTTGTCCAATGAACGATAAAATCCTTTTTCCCCATCACCGGCCTCTATGGTGGCATAGACCAGATAAGGATCGGCCGGAGTGACGGCCAGACCTATTTTTCCAATATCGCCTTTTGGCAAACCCGTTTTGATATGCCGCCAGCTCGCCCCATTATCGGTTGATTTATAAATTCCGGATTTGGGACCCCCTGCCAACAGTGACCAGGTTTGTCGTCGGCGCTGATAAGCCGCCGCATAGAGTACGTCAGGATTCGAGGGATCAAACTCCACATCGGTGACGCCTGTATTTTTATCGATTTCAAGAACCAGGTCCCAGGTTTTGCCACCATCCTTTGACCTATATAATCCCCGTTCGCCACCGGAAGCCCACAAAGGTCCTTCCGCAGCTACGAATATCACATCGCTATTTCTTGGGTCCACCAGAATTTTACCGATATGCTCAGATTTGGCAAGTCCCATCTGCTGCCATGTCGCGCCCCCATTGGCACTACGATATACTCCGTCGCCCCATGCCACATGACGGCCACTAACGTTTTCTCCGGTGCCTACCCAAACGACATCGGTGTTGTTCGGGTCAATCGTCACCGTACCTATGGAATAAGAAGGTTGGGCGTCAAAAATAGGTTTCCAAGTGATGCCATTATTGATGGTTTTCCATAAGCCTCCTGAACCGACTGCCACATACCAAGTGCTATGATCGTTCGGGTTGACCGCAATATCGGCGATACGGCCGCCCATAAGTGCCGGGCCGATACCACGTAGTTGTAAACCGGAGGCTGCTTCCGAGAGTGCTTCCGTTTTTTGGGCCTGCGCATTGGACCCGGGAATAATAAAAAAATAGGCGGTAATAAGCGGCAAGATGGCAATGAGGGTTTTCTTCAGCATAACGATATATTGTGAACGACGATCTTCTGTCAGGTTCTGTTTCCTAGGTAAATTTTCCAATGGGTAATTTAGGGGATCTGGAGACGGTTTTAAAATGTAAGCGGGCATTTTTTACCAGATAATTTTAATCTGATCCAAACCCAACAGGTTCATGACTTCCAAAGCCGTACTCCATCGTTTTCACCAAGTAAATCGGAAAAAAGTGGATTGAATGACCATTGATGGTTTTCCCCATTGGTTGGATGTTTCCCTAAACCTACAAATGTGGCACAGGTGAAGGCCACAACTCAAAGATGATAAGGTTCTGAAGTTCGGGGATCGCGTTTAAAATAGCATTGTTTGCTATTAGCCCTTGTCTTACATTGAGTATCCGATAAGGTATCGGCCCTGGTTTTGAAGGGTGAACTGAAAGCTTGAAAAGGGATACCCTATCACATAAGGTCGATCTTGATTTATCTCTGGAGGAAAATAATGGGCAAGATTTATTACCTTCCCAATAAACCTTACGTTGAAAGTGGGAATATTAAAAAATGTGAATACATTGGTCTTCATTTTAATATTGATGCCTTTGCTTGCCCAAAAAAAACCCATTATCGATCGAATCGAGCCAGGATCCTGGTGGACAAGCATGCACCACCCCCAATTACAGCTGCTGGTTCATGGTAGCCAAATCCAGGACCTTTTGCCCGTTATTGAATACCAAGGGGTTACCTTGGACCGTGTCATCACCGTCGATAATCCCAATTACCTGTTTTTAGATCTAAGTTTGGCCCCTGATACCCTAGCGGGTGTTTTTAACATTGGTTTCCAACGAAATGGAGACACCGTTTTTACCTATCGCTACGAACTGAAGTCACGGGAACCTGAATCCCGGATGCGGGAAGGGTTTTCCAACAAGGACATCATGTATTTGATCACCCCCGACCGATTTGCCAACGGGTCGAGCGACAACGATAGGATTGTCGGCATGCGGGAAAAACCAAACCGCGAAGCCAAGGGGGGCAGACATGGAGGGGATATCCAAGGCATCATAGATCATTTGGATTATCTTCACGATATGGGCTTTACGGCCCTCTGGATCAACCCCGTGCTGGAGAACGATATGCCGACCTACTCTTACCATGGATATGCGACCACCGATTATTACAAGGTAGATCCCCGTTTTGGCACGAATGCAGATTACCTGAGGCTTGCGGCCGAAGCCAAAAAAAAGGGAATCAAAATCATAATGGATTTGATCGTCAACCATTGCGGCCTATACCATTGGTGGACAGGTGACCAACCAACTGCGGACTGGTACAATTTTCAAGGCGATCAAGAGAAACCGCTGACTTCCCATAAAAGGGTAAGTCTTTCCGATCCCTATGCCACAAAGGCGGATATTGAAATGTTATCGGACGGGTGGTTCGTGCCCACTATGCCAGACCTGAACCAAAAAAACCCTTTATTGGCGAACTATCTGATCCAAAATTCGATTTGGTGGATCGAGTATGCCGATTTAGGCGGTATTAGACAGGATACCTACACCTATCCAGATCCCGGATTCATGACCCAATGGTCGAAGCGTATCATGGAGGAGTATCCCCAATTCAATATTGTGGGAGAAGAATGGTCTGTAAACCCGGCCATCGTTTCAAGATGGCAGGCAGGAAAACATAACAGTAATGGTTACGTTTCCCATCTGCCCTCTTTGTTCGATTTTCCGTTGCAATTTGCGATAACCGAATCGCTCAATAAAAAAATGGAACGGCACACAGAGACATTCGACCCGCTCTATGAAATGTTGGCAAATGATTTTCTATATCCAGACCCCTTTAATCTGGTGGTTTTTTTGGACAATCACGACATGCCCCGCTTTATCGATCAAGTACATGGAAATATCGAAAGTTTTAAAATGGGCCTCATTTATTTGTTCTCCACCAGGGGCATCCCACAGCTTTTCTACGGTACTGAAGTATTATTGGGGAATAAAAAAAACAGCAGCGATCATGGCCTGATACGCGCTGATATGCCGGGTGGGTGGAAAAACGATAAGGTAAATGCGTTTACTGGCAAAGGCCTAACCGCGGATCAAAAAGACATCAAGGATATGGTTGGGAAGCTTGCCCGGTTCAGAAAAAAAACGTCCGCCCTTCAAAATGGGAATTTAAAACATTATGCCCCGTTCAAAGAGGTCTACACCATGTTCCGATATGATGAGGCCACCATGGTGATGTCAATTTTCAATAAAAATGGCAATACCACTGAAGTCGATTTAACCCGTTTTGCAGAATACCTCCAGGATGCCAAAACGGCAATGGATGTGTTGACCGGGAAATCCTTTGACCTTTCAAAAGGCATCTTGGCGATACCTGGGCTTTCCGCCATGATGCTGACCGTTGATCGATAGTTTTTTATTTTAGTAGATTGCGCAAAACCAAAATAAAATTTGAATGCAAGTCAATGAAAGCAGCCGTATTTGAAGCTTTTCAAGGTGCCATTACCGTGAATAACGTCAAAGATCCCGAACCGAACGCCAAGGGTGTCGTAGTGAAGGTCGAGGCCACGGGGCTATGTCGCAGCGATTGGCATGGTTGGATGGGCCATGACCCGGATATAGCCTTGCCCCATGTGCCTGGACATGAATTGGCCGGCACCATTGCCGCAGTGGGAAATCGGGTTCGGAATTTCAGGGTTGGCGACCGCGTGACGGTACCTTTTGTCTGTGGCTGTGGAAGCTGTCTGCAATGCGCTTCGGGAAACCATCAGGTTTGTGACCACCAATCCCAACCGGGTTTTACCCATTGGGGTTCCTTTGCGGAATATGTGGCACTCGATTATGCCGATACCAATTTGGTTAAACTTCCCGAAGCGATCAGCAGTGTGACGGCAGCATCACTGGGATGTCGCTTCATCACGGCATACAGGGCCATCGTTGCCCAGGGCAGGGTTTCCGAAGGTCAGTATGTTGCCATTCATGGTTGTGGCGGCGTGGGCTTGTCGGCCATCATGATCGCCAAGGCAATGGGCGCCAAGGTAATAGCGGTCGACATCAAGCAGGAGACCTTGGCACTAGCCATAAAATTGGGAGCTTTCGCTGCTGTCAATGCTACAGTTGATACCGATGTGATTGGCCAAGTGAGAGAAATGACCCAAGGCGGCGCCCATGTTTCCCTGGATGCCCTGGGCAGCGCCACGACCTGCTACAATTCAATAGGCAACCTTCGAAAAAGAGGCAAACATATCCAAGTTGGCTTGATGACGGGCGATCATCGGCACCCAAAGGTACCGATGGACCGAATATTGGCTGACGAGCTTGAAATCCTAGGCAGTCATGGGATGCAAGCCTACAAATATCCCGAAATCTTCGACATGATCGGGGAAGGCAAATTACAGCCCGAAAAATTGATCGGGGGTACCCTCTCCTTGGAAGAATCGACCTTGGCATTGCCCAAAATGGATCGTTTTGAACACCAAGGAATATGGGTAATCGATAGATTCTAGAGGGGAATATATGAGGTCGATATTTTTAAGGAATGCCAAGCCAAAAAAAAAGGCTTACCGAAACAGGTAAGCCTTTTTTCATGAATGCCCATGGGCATTATTTTCCATTGAACTTTACGTTCATTACCGCCATTTGCCCCGGCGCTTCACCTTCTTTGGGAGTATAGACAAAATAAATTTCCTTGGCTTTGATGTCCCTAGGCTTTTCCAGATTGATCATCACCATGCCACCTGGTTGTCCGGCTGCCCGGGTAGGCATACTGCCCTTCCCCAACAATTCCCCGTCGGGGGCATTGAGACGCATTTCAAAATCAACGCCCGATTTGGGAGCCGCTTGCCAACCTGCTGTGATCATTGCCGAGTTTACCCCTTTTAAATCGATATCATCCATGGCGAACCATCCTGGCC
>JBATHI010000555.1:0-3713 GCA_049666645.1 Flavobacteriaceae bacterium
TGCCCCTTCCACGCCTTTGCCCAAATACTCCTGGTAGTCATCAAGGGTCATGATTTGTTGTTCTGCCAGCATGGCATACAGGGCCCTGCTCAGGGGGTGGTTGGAGGCCCGCAGGGTATTTTTCAACAAGGATTCCTCTTCGGGCGAAAGAGCCATCCCTTCGAAGGCAGCACCGTTTTTCTGGGCCGTGGTGATCGTACCGGTCTTATCGAATATCGCCGTATCTACCTTGGCAAGACGCTCAATGGTCTTGGTGTCTTTCAAGTAAAACTTTTTCTTTCCGAAAATGCGCAATATGTTCCCCAAGGTAAAAGGGGCCGCCAAAGCAATGGCGCAGGGGCATGCGATGATCAGAACAGCCGTGAATACATTCAGTGCCTTGCTGGGATCGACAAGCAACCAGAACGCTGTAGCGATGAAGGCGATGGTCAAAACTGCTATCGTAAAGCGTTTTCCGATACTATCGGTCAAGGTCTGGAATTTGCTTGCCTTATCGGTCGAGAAAATCGAATTGCCCCAAAGCTGGGTGAGATAACTCTGGGAGACCGTTTTCAGCGCTATGATCTCCAGGGCCCCTTTCAATTGCTTTCCTCCGGCAAAAACCTTGTCACCTGCAGTTCTTTCTACCGGGTCGGATTCACCGGAAACAAAGCTATAATCGATTTTGGTGTTGCCGCGGATGATGATGCCATCGACCGGTATGAGTTCGCCATTCCTGATCAAAAGGGTATCCCCTTTTTCAATATCACTTATCGGGATGGTTTCTTCCATGCCATGGCGCCCGATCTTGGTGACAGCAATGGGAAAGTATGATTTGTAGTCGCGCTCGAAAGACAAAAAGGAATAGGTTTTTTGCTGGAAAAATTTCCCCAGCAACAAAAAGAAGACCAGACCGGTGAGACTGTCAAAAAATCCGGAGCCATGCTGCAACAGAATATCCATGGTACTCCGCAGAAACAAGACTATGATGCCCAATGCTATGGGGACATCGATGCTCAATATCTTGGAGCGAAGGCCCTTGAAGGCCGAAACGAAGTAGTCGCTGGAGGCATAGAAGACCACAGGGAGCGAAAAGGCGAACATCAGCCAGCGAAACAGGCCCTGGTAATGGTTGAGCCAAAATTCCCCACCCGTGCCTTTGCTGCTGGCCAGATCAAAATACTCCGGAAAGGAAAGGAACATGACATTGCCGAATGCAAAGCCCGCCACGCCCAACTTATAGATAAGACTACGGTCTAGCGCTTTCTTTTCTTTCCCGTAATCATCCAATGAAATATAGGGTTCATAACCGATGTGTGTCAATAGTACCGCCAGGTCCTTCAATGAAAATGCCCCGGTGTTATATGAAATCAGTACCGTCTTTTTGGGAAAATCGACCATCGAACTGTTGATCGACGGGTGCAGTTGATGAAGGTTTTCCAGTATCCAAATGCAGGAACTGCAGTGGATGGTGGGGATATACAGGTTGATGATCTGAAGACCGGTATCGCTGAACTCTGTAAGTTTTTCGCATATGGCCGGGTTATCGAGAAAATCGTACTTCCCTTCGACTACCTTGGGGGAGGTTCCCGCAGCCCCCTGAAGGGAATAATATTCGGTGAGACCATGTGAAGCAAATATTTCGTAAACGGTTTGACAACCCTTACAGCAAAAATCCTTTTCATCAAAGACAATGGTCGTGCCTACACAATCGTCACCGCAATGATAACAGTTGGCCATATTCAATCACATTTGCTTCATACCTGCAGCAAAGATGTACAGGGCAGCATCCTTAAAACATGATATTTGTCAGGTTTTCTTATTTTAGTTGCCGGTAATTTTACCGCATAACACAAATCCCTCAATGTATGACAAGCAGATGTGAAAATTGTATCGTTCGACAGTTCAATGCCTTACGGGCGATGAACAAGGAGGAGCTCAAAAAGGTTTCAGACTCAAAAATCACCAGATCCATAAAAAAAGGCGAGGCGCTATTCGGGGAAGGGGATAAGCTCGATGGCGTATTCTGTGTCCGCGATGGGGTATCGAAGCTTTCAAAATTGAGTGCGAACGGCAAGGATCAAATCGTGAAACTGGTCAGTAAAGGCGAGGTGATGGGCCAGCGTTCGGTCATCACAGAAGAGACGACAAATTTGAGTGCGGTGGCTGTGAGCGACATGGAAGTCTGCTTCATTCCCAAAGAAAGCATCGTGAATACCCTGAATACCAATCCAAATTTTACGGTGGAAGTATTGCGACATATGGCCCACGACTTAAAACAGGCCGATGATGTTATCGTAAACATGTCACAAAAAACCGTAAAACAGAGGGTTGCCGAGGCATTCCTATATTTGAAGCATAATTTTGGAGAAGACAAAGATGGCTTTCTGATCCTCATATTATCACGTGAAGATATAGCGAATGTGGTGGGCACCGCTACGGAATCGTGTATCCGGATAATCTCGGAATTCAAGAAAAAAGGATGGCTGAAAACCTCGGGCAAAAAAATTGGGGTGGCCAACGAAAGGAAACTTTTAGACCTGATAGAGGGATTTCAAACCTGACTTTTGTCATAGTTTGCCCAAGTTCACCAACCTATTTTTACCCCTGAAATAGATTGGAACCCATGAAGAATATTTTGATTCCCACCGACTTTTCGGAAAACTCCTGGAACGCTGCAAAGTATGCCCTCGAGCTCTATAAAAAGGAAGAATGTACCTTTCATCTGCTCAACACCTATACCCCTGCCATTGCCAACAGCAGGTTTATGGCCTCGAACCTATATTCAAATGTAAATGATGACGGGGCGCATTCCTATTCCGAGACCGGACTCAAACACCTATTATCGCGCATCACAAAATCATATGGCCGTGCCAACTACCGTTTTAAGACCATTTCCTCCTTCAATTTATTGATCGATGAAATCAAGGCAGTTGTTGAAGCCGAGGGAATCGATTTGATCGTGGCCGGTACCAAGGGTGCTTCGGGCTTGGCAGATGTATTTATGGGCAGCAATACGGTCCGAATGATCAAGTCGATCAAAAACTGCCCCGTTTTGGCCGTTCCCAATCATTTCAAATTTAAAAAACCCTCTGAAATAGCATTTGCCACCGATTTTAACCGATTCTACACCATTTCGGAATTACAGCCTTTGATCGATTTGGCAACGGCCTTCGATGCGGCGGTGCGCATTGTGCACGTACAATATGAAATTAAGGCATTGAGCGAACTGCAGCAGTTCAATTTAAACATGCTCAGAAAATATTTTATGGGGGTCGAACATTACGTCCATACGGTCTCCGAGCTGAATTCCGTCTCCAAAACCCTCGAAATTTTCGCAGAGGAACTTGACATCCATCTCCTTGCCATGCTGAACTATCAACACAGCTACATGGAACAGCTCACCCGTGAACCGATCGTAAAGCGACTTGTTTTCCACACCGGGATTCCGCTGCTGGTCATTCCCGAACTCGGCATGGGGAGGGCCAACAGATCAAAGCTACGGGAAGAAAATCGGATGGTCCATTAGGGACGGTTCTTTGCCTAGGGTCTTGCCTGCTCCAAGTATGATCAATTATTGGCGATTGGGCTTTACCGTTCGCAAAAAGGACACTATATTTGCCGACTCCAAGACCGATGGCCCACGTGGTGAAATTGGTAGACATGCCATCTTGAGGGGGTGGTGTTCGAAAGGACGTGCTGGTTCGAATCCAGTCGTGGGCACATCATAACCG
>JBATHI010000556.1:0-5250 GCA_049666645.1 Flavobacteriaceae bacterium
GTTCTCCCCTGGTCAAATCTATAATGCCTACTTTCTTGCCTTGGTCAACCGCTTTGGCGATGGTAGCGCCCGCACCCAATTCCGCATCGTCGGGATGGGCGCCAAATACTAAAATATCTAATTTCATTCTGGAATATTACTAAAAACGTTGGTTATTGATCACATTACTTTTGTGTGCCACGGTTACCCCTACTCGCAGGGGTTTTTGGTTACTTACGCAAATACCGCGCATTTTGGCTTTGGGGCATCAATGGCTTGCTGCCACTTTTTTTAAACGGATCTTCTCCAAAGCCTGTTCAATGTCGGCCATCAAGTCTTCCGATTCCTCAATTCCCACGGAAAAACGAATCAGGCCGTCAACAATGCCCTGTCTATGACGTTCTTCGGGAGTCAAAAGTGAATGGGAGGTCTTCTTGGGGGAAAGTACCGTACTTTCCACACCGGCCAAGCTCATTGTTGATTTGATCAGTTTGAGGTGTTTTTGAAATTGGTTCGCATCAAGGGATTTGTCGAGTTCAAAAGACAGCATCCCGCCAAATCCTTTCATTTGTGCTTTGGCCAGTTCATGATCCGGATGGCTTTTCAATCCAGGATAATATACCTTATGGATGTCCTTGTGCCGGTATAAAAACTCGGCCATGCGCTGTGCATTTTCATTTTGGGCCTTAACCCGGATGCCCATAGTCTTCATGCTGCGCTCCAGGAGCCAAACGGTGTAATCGCTGAGACTTCCACCAAAATTCTTGGCCAGATTAAAAATGCGTTTCATGTTCACTTCACTGGAAGCCACGGCGCCTGCGCAGATATCGGAATGCCCGCCCATATATTTTGTAGCACTATGGATCACCACATCAATACCAAAATCGATGGGGTTCTGGTTCACCGGACTGGCAAAAGTGTTGTCGATCATCGATACCAGGCCATATTTTTTTGCCACCTTGGCCACGGCCTTTAGATCGGTGATGGTCAACAAGGGGTTGGAAGGGGTCTCGATATAAATGACCTTGGTGTTTTTTTCTATTTTATCCTCAAAATCGGAAGCACCCAAACCATCGGTAAAGGAATAGGAAATGCCGAACTTGTTAAATTCCTCCGTCACCAAATTGTAGGTACCGCCATAAAGCGTTTTTTGCAATACAATATGGTCCCCAGCTTGCAAAAAGGCCATCAAGGCGGTACTTACTGCCGCCATGCCACTGCCAAAGATCAGTGCTGCTTCGGCATGTTCCAGCGCTGCGATCTTGAGGCAAAGCGCTTCCTGGTTGGGGGTATTGAAATAACGTGGATACCTTTTCACATCAACATCCTCAAAAGCATAGGAAGTACCCATATAAAGCGGGGAAACCGCCCCTTTGTATACCAAATCTTCCAACTCGCCCACATGGGTGCAAATTGTATTCAAGCCTTTTTTATGCCTATCCATCCTATATTTTTTTGAGAAGCGTCTAAGTTACAAAAATAGGCCTATACCATCACTTTTTTCCAATTCCCTTTTTTGAACCATAAGATGGAAATTCCGGCCAACAGTACCTCTGCCAAGGTTATCGCGACAAATATTCCAATCGGTCCCAGCCCCAGGGTCATCGATGCGAAATAAGCGAAGGGCAGCTGAAACAGCCAAAAGGCGATCAGATTAATTCTAGTAGGGGTTCCCGTGTCCCCGGCCCCATTGAAGGCTTGGGTCAATACCATCCCGTAGGCATAGAACATGTACCCGCCCGCCAATATTTGAAGGCACAAACTTCCATTCTCGATCACCATAGGGTCTGTATTGAACCAAGTGATGATTTCTTTGGCAAAAAACAGATACGCCAATGATACCGTGACCATGAAATAGGCGTTGTACTTGCCCGTTTTCCAAACGGAAATTTCGGCCCGCTCGGGCCGGTTGGCCCCCAGATTTTGTCCCACCAAGGTGGCGGCGGCATTGCTCATGCCCCATGCGGGCATTAAGGTAAACAGGATCACACGAATGGCGATGGTATAGCCTGCTAGCGCCTCGCTCCCGAACTCAGACATCAAACGCATCAGGAAAACCCAACTGGAGGTACCGATAAGGAATTGGGCGATTCCACCCGATGAAACCTTGATCAGGTTCCACATCACCGACAAACGGATTACAAGGTCGTTCCATCCTATTTTGATTCGGCTCCAGCCAAAAAAGAGGATGCAAAGTTGAAAAACTACCGCAGTTCCCCTCCCGATATTGGTGGCTATTGCCGCACCCATCACACCATATTCGGGTATCGGGCCCCATCCAAAAATAAAGATCGGATCTAGGATTATATTGAGTCCGTTCGATAGTACAAGAGTCCACATGGCCATCGATGCATCCCCGGCTCCCCTAAAAATCGCATTGATGAGAAAAAGCAATACAATGGTAATATTTCCGCCGAACATCAGCTGGGTATATCCAAGGCCTTCAAGGATAAGATCGTTTTCAGCCCCCATTAATTGCAATACCTCCTCTGCAAACAAAAAACCCAAGATTCCCAAAAAAACGGCCAAGCCTACCCCGAGGAAAATGGCCTGGACCGCGGCCTGTCCTGCGGCTTTAAGATCTTTCTCACCTATCCGTCTTGCCACAACCGCCGTTGCTGCCATGCTCAACCCAATGGCAAAAGCATAGACCAAGGTTATTACCGACTCTGTCAGGCCTATGGTGGCCACCGCATTTACGCTTACCTGTGAAACATAGGCGATATCGACCAAAGCGAAGATCGATTCCATCATCATCTCCAGAATCATGGGGACGGCCAGCAAAAAGATCGCCCTGCGGATACTAATGGCCGTAAAATCGGTTTCCTTTCCGGAAAGGGCCTCCAGCGAGGCGTCCCATAATTTTTTAAACGGATTGATTTTTTGAGCGCACATAGCAATGGAATTATATTCCAAAAAAATGTCAAGTATGTAAAACTGCTGTTCGTCTTTTCCTCCAGGACATGGGACCCTGAACCGCCGTGTTACGCAATATTCCGAATAAGGGGTTCCACAAAGATGCAAAAAAACAGAAGACCCCATGTGGTATTCCACATCTGTACTGTCTCTGGGGGAGCGCATTGCTTACCAACATTAAAGGTACTTTTCATACCAAACTCTAAGATACCCCGTTCGAATTGGATACGAACACCTAATCAGCAACTTTGATGTCTCCATTTAAAATAATTTTTTCTGGTTTTGTGCTGACAATGATCATTTCATGTTCCAAGGATAACGGTAATAAAACGACCCTTATCGATGAAAACGGGAACCCCGTAGCCATCGATGTTTCCGCAAATAGAAAATCGGTCGGCGAATCCTCGAACGACCTCTTATCGGATACTGCTTTTAAAGCTATTTCCTTTGAGATTTTTTATGTGGAGGGACTACGTCCAAATGCCGCTGCAATCGAGAATTTCGAAACGTTTTTGAACGACCGATTGAACAAGCCCAACGGCGTTCAAATTCAATTGAAATCAATTGCCTCACCCCAACAGGCGGTGTATTCGATAACCGATATCCGCAATCTGGAAGATGAGATACGCACTTTGTACAACCAAGATGGGGAAATCGCCGTATTCGGAATCTACATCGACGGTGAGTACTCGGAGAACACCGAAAACGGATCGGTATTGGGGGTAGCCTATCGCAATACCTCCTTTGTGATGTTTGAAGAAACGATCCAATCTTTTGGCGGACAGCCGTTAGGACCGAGTACAACAACCTTGGAATCGGTGGTATTGAACCATGAATTCGGTCATTTATTGGGTCTGGTCAATACGGGTTCCTCCATGCAGAATCCCCATCAGGACGTGCCAAATGGTCGTCACTGTACAGACGATAGCTGTTTGATGTATTGGACCGCGGAAACCGGTGAAGGATTATTGAATGCCCTTAGCGGGGGTTCAGTACCTTCTTTGGATGGAGAATGCCTGGCCGACCTAAGGGCCAATGGCGGTCGGTGATTTCACACCAGAGCTAAATGGGGTCATTTAAGATAATTGGAACGGTATCGCCAATAACTTATGGCCCCCAGTAGCATCACCCCCAAGGCGATGTACCAAATATAATTGGGCGTTATCGCGGCCGCACCGCTTTGCCCATAACTATGCAAGCCCACCAGATAGTAGTTTACACCAAAATAGGTCATCATGATGCTGCCGAATGCCACAACGCTCAAAAAACTGAACGTCCATTTGCCCCTAAGGCCCGGCACCAGTCGGGTATGGATGACAAAGGCATAGACCATGATGGAAATCAAGGCCCATGTTTCCTTTGGGTCCCAGCCCCAATAGCGGCCCCAGCTTTCATTTGCCCATTGGCCTCCCAGAAAATTGCCAATGGTGAGCATGATCAATCCTACCGTTAAGGTAACCTCATTGATGATGGTCAATTCCCTTAAGCTCATTTCCATCCTTAGCTTGTTCTTTTTGTTCGTCAAAATGATGAGGATCAAGGAAACCAAACCTAATATCATGCCTACGGTCAAGGGTCCATAGCTACCGACGATTACGGCCACATGGATCATCAACCAATAACTGTCAAGAACCGGCACCAGGTTTCCGATAGAGGGGTCTACCCAACTTTGATGGGCGATCCAGAGTAGCATGGCGCTCACAAATGCGGTGGCCGCGATGGTCATATCGCTCTTTCGGCCCAAAGAAAGCCCCATGGCCATAGTAGCCCAGGCTACATAAAGGATACTTTCATAGGCATCACTCCAGGGCGCATGTCCTGATATGTACCATCGCAGTACCAACCCGGCAGTATGCCAAAGAAACAAAACGATGATGGTACCCTTCAAAAAATACGTGGCGACCTTCCAGATTTCACGGTCGCGAAAGATCTGAAAAACAAGGACGAAAAACATGAATATTCCCGAGAGTGCATAGTACTTATAAATGCCGTTGAAAATGTTCAACTTGTTATAGATCACTTCGGTATTCACTTTTTGTTCGGACGGCAGCACTTCGCTCCCATGGTTCTTTTGATTTTGTTGGAAGGCCTGTAACAATTTGTCCGCTTCGGCATAGTCCCCGGTCTGCTGGGCCTGCTGAAGCGACATTAAATAATATGGCACCGCGTTCTTCACAAAATTGCCATAGAGCGAGTCTGCAATTTGGTACTGACCGCCCCGATATTCGACTGCGGAGATCCATTTATTGTTTTCGTCGTCGAGCAAGGGAAAGATCTTCACTATTTCCCCGCCCAATGCCATATTCAATAGACTCAGACGGATGTTGGCATCCTTGAAGTCTTGTTGAAACTGGT
>JBATHI010000557.1:0-5860 GCA_049666645.1 Flavobacteriaceae bacterium
CCCAGTTGGCGCTGAGCTGTAATATGAGCCAAGAAAAAAGAAAGAAGAAAACCAGTTGCAGCAGCAAGTCGGAGATCAATTCCCCCGAAAGATCCATCTTTCCGGTATCGATCATCCTATAGATGAACAGGGTTTTAGATATGGAAACCATTACGGAAACAAGAAGCGAGACCTTGAGGATCTGTGATCGGCTAACATTTTTGAGTTCGATGGCTTTCATGGTTCTATGTTTTAAATATACTTCTTTAAACGGTTTGGTCGGGCATTGGATAATCATTTTGAAAAAAAGAAAGGCCCTTGGTTTTCACCAAAGGCCAACTTATTTCAGTTCTTGGCCAAGATTTATTTGGCATAGGGATTAAACCCTCTTGGGAGGTATTTTCGAGAGAGGAAATCGAGTTGTATCTCTTCTTCCTCTTCAATATAGATGATGCTGTTCAAATCGAGTTCTTCCAGAGCCACTTGAAGATCGAGGTCATTGCCTTCATAGGCGTTGAAACCTTTGGGCAAATAGTCGGCGGTATCAAAACCAAGGTCGATATCCTCTTCCTCCTCTACATAAATGATGTCATCAAGGTCAAGGTCCATTCCCTCGTAGGCGTTGAAGCCCAAGGGCAGATAGACGGCGGTATCAAATCCCAGGTCCACGTCGGCCTCGACTTCCACGTAGTCGATTTCAACGATATTCAAGGCTGTAGGGTTTGTATCGGTAGGGAGGCCGTTAAGAAAAGGCTGTTGCAATGCCGCATAGGCATTCTCTTCCTCCTTTTCACATTTGTCCTTTCCGTTGAAAGAAAGTAATACCAAAGATAATAAGCCGATTCCCGTAAGTATGCTTGCTTTTTTCATGATGTTTATTTTTAAAAGATTCGTTTTTGTTGTTTTTTATTTTAAATCTGGTACAAATCTAGGGCGAAACAAATCTTTAAAACGGTTGATTTTGGGTGAAACGGCCAAATACGAAAGTGAAACGACCCAAGGGCAGGATGGGATGGCGGCCATGGTAAGTTGCCTTCCCTCAATAGGGCTGAATTGCCTTGTGGTTTGTGCCCGTTTTCCTTTCGGTATTTCAGGGGATTGAAAAATGCCTAATTTTATAAACGATGATGTATGGGAACAGAATCTCCATAACTTGGCACCGACTACTTTTCCCGATGGTCCCTTAAATAATAAATATGAAAACGACCCCTTTCCATAGCAATATTCTGTTGATGGCCATGTGCCTCTTTTGTCTTTTGGAGGCCAACGCACAGGTTCCAAATGGATATGATCTTTGGTTGGGGTATCATAAGATAGAGGGCCCCCAATTGGCGGCCTATCAAAGAACCACTGCATCGATTTATTTTCCGGCCCCGAGCGAAGTTTTGGCAACTGCGCGGGAGGAACTGAAAAATGGGCTTGAACGACTATTGGATCGACAGCCCCTTTTCACCGATGCGTTCGGCGCAGCGAGTTCGATGATCATCGCCACAAAGGCCGATCTTGACCAAAAAACCGTTGGGGACATCGAAGCCGACTACGCCCTGATCGGGGCGGAAGGGTTTGTCATCAAGGACATTCGATTTAACGGCAAAGCGGTATTGCTGCTTACGGCCAACGAGGATATCGGTATCCTGTACGGGGTATTTCGGTTGCTGCAACTGATGCAGGCGCGTCAAGGCCTGTCCGGGCTTCAGCTTGTAGATGCTCCGAAAATCCAGCTTCGCATGCTCAACCATTGGGACAATCTCGACCGGACCATCGAACGGGGCTATGCCGGATTTTCGTTGTGGAACTGGCAAAAACTGCCCGAATTCATCGATAAACGCTATATCGACTATGCCCGTGCCAATGCATCCATAGGGATCAATGCAACCGTTTTGACCAATGTGAACGCGAACGCCCTGGTACTTACCCCGGCCTATCTCGATAAGGTGGCGGCCCTGGCGAAGGTGTTCAGGCCCTATGGCATCAAGGTATATCTGACCGCACGCTTTTCCGCCCCGATGGAAATCGGGGGCCTGCCCACCGCCGATCCGCTGGACGAAAAAGTGGGGCAATGGTGGCAGGCCAAAGCAAAGGAAATTTATGACCGTATTCCCGATTTCGGGGGCTTTTTGGTGAAGGCAAATTCCGAGGGCCAGCCCGGACCTCAAAATTATGCTAGGAACCATGTGGATGGGGCCAATATGCTGGCCAAAGCCGTGGCGCCCTATCAGGGGAATGTGATCTGGAGGGCCTTTGTGTATTCCGAACTAGATCCCACCGACCGTGCGAAACAGGCCTATGACGAGTTTGTACCCTACGACGGTCAATTCCTCGACAATGTGCTGGTACAGGTCAAGAACGGGCCGATCGACTTCCAGCCCCGGGAGCCCTTCCACCCCTTGTTCGGCGCCATGCCCAAAACGCCTTTGATGGTAGAGTTCCAGATTACCCAGGAATATCTGGGTTTTAGCGCGCACCTGGTATACCTGCCGATACTTTTTAAGGAAGTACTCGATGCCGATACCTATCGAAAAGGGAAGGGAACTACCGTTGCCAAGGTGGTCGACGGCACCCTCCATAACCACAAAATGTCCGGCATTGCAGGGGTGGCCAACATCGGCAATGATCTGAATTGGACGGGACACCCCTTTGCCCAGGCCAACTGGTACGGGTTTGGCCGCCTGGCCTGGGATCCAGGGCTCGGTGCCGAGGCCATAGCCGATGAATGGCTGAGGGCCACCTATTCCAATAACGCCGACTTTTTGAAGTCGATGAAGGAGATGCTGGCCATCTCCAGGGAAGCGCCCGTGAACTATATGGGCCCCCTGGGCCTGCACCATTTGTTCGACACTGGGCACCACTATGGTCCCGGCCCCTGGGTAAACGATTTGAGCCGGCCCGAGTGGAACCCTACCTACTACCATAAGGCCGATGAAAAAGGGATCGGCTTCGACCGTATCCCAAGCGGCAGCAATGCCACGGCCCAATATGCCGGGGAACTCAGCTCAGAATTCAACGATGTCAATACCTGCCCGGAGGAATATCTGCTCTGGTTCCACCACCTTCCCTGGGACCATAAGCTAAAAAATGGGCAAATCCTTTGGGACGGCCTTGCCCTGAAATATCAGGAAGGGGTAGATCAGGTACAAGCGATGATTTCGAAATGGGAGGGGGCAAGGCCCTATATCACGGACAACCAGTACCAGGAGGTACAAATGCTCTTGAAAATTCAGCTCAAAGAGGCAAAATGGTGGCGGAATGCCTGCCTGCTCTATTTTCAGACCTTTTCCAAAAAGGAGTTGCCCGAGGGCGTTGAAAAGCCCTTGGAAAGCTTGGATTATTACCGTTCCCTGAAGTTCCCTTATGCCCCGGGAATCAGGCCCCGCTGGGATTAGGGAGACTTAAACCTCTTTGTTAATTTTGAAAAAAACCTTCCAACAAAAACCCATCACATGAACAATCTATCGGTACACCTTCTCTCCTTGTTCTTCCTGGTTCAGGCCAATCTCCTTTACGCCCAAAACAAGATCGGCATTTTTGACAACCATTTGGATGTCGGAGATTGCAGCATACAGGGCAATGCCATTTATGATTCCAAGGACCAAACCTATACCCTGAGCGGTTCGGGAACTACTATGTGGTTCGGCAAGGACGACTTCCAGTACCTCTGGACGACCCTTCAGGGCGATTTTATCCTGAGGGCCGAGGTTGCCTTTATAGGGGAAGGCGTGGATCCGCATCGCAAAGTGGGATGGATCGTGAAGAACAGTTTGGACGCGAACTCAAAGCATGTGAATGCCACCACCCACGGCGATGGACTCACCTCCTTACAGTATAGGAAGGCTATCGGCGGCAGCACCGAAGAAGTAATTTCACCCGTCAAGGCACCGGATGTCATTCAGCTAGAACGCCAGGGAGATACTTATATCATGTCGACCGCAAAATTCGGGGAGGAGTTCAGCAGTATAACGCTCGATTCGATGAACCTCGACAAGGAGGTTTACGTCGGCCTCTATATCTCTTCCCATAATCCTAATGTGCTCGAAAGCGCGGTCTACAGGAATGTTAGGATCATCCGGCCCGCCGCTATCGATTTTAGGCCCTATCGCGACTACTTGGGCAGCAACCTGGAAATCATGGACGTGGCCACCGGACTACGGGAAATCATTTACCGCTCGGCCCATTCGATACAGGCGCCCAATTGGACGGTGGACGGCAAAACATTGATCTATAACTCCAAAGGCCATTTGTACAACTATGAGCTCGCATCCCATGCCATTACCCCCCTTAATACCGGTTTTGCGGTCAACAACAACAACGACCATGTACTGACCTTCGACGGTAAATTATTGGGCATCAGCAACCACAACCAAAACGATAAGGGCAGCTCTGCGCTCTACTATATGAAAACGGATGGGGATTCGTTGCCCAAAATGGTCACCAAACCCGGGGTAGGGGCCTCCTATTTTCATGGATGGTCGCCGGATAACAAAAAAATGGTCTTTACCGGGAACAGGGATGGCGTCTTTAACATCCATACCGTCGATATCGACTCCGGCAAGGAACAAAAATTGACCGATTTGGCCACCTTGGACGATGGCCCCGAATACAGTCCCGACGGGAAATACATTTTTTTCAACTCCACCCGCACCGGAAAAATGCAACTTTGGCGAATGGATGCGGACGGCAAAAACCCGATTCAGCTCACCTTTGATGACTATAACGATTGGTTCCCGCATATCAGTCCGGATCAAGAATGGATCGTTTTCATCTCCTTTCCCAAGGATATCGATCCCAGTGACCACCCTTTCTATAAGCATTGTTTGTTAAGGATCATGCCCTACGAAGGGGGAACCCCAAAAGTAATCGCCTACCTCTATGGCGGGCAAGGAACGATCAATGTGCCCAGCTGGTCTCCCGACAGCAAAAAAATCGCCTTCGTAACCAATACCGGGAATTAGCCTACTGGTGACGCAGCAGATGAAAGTGCGGGCCCACGGAAAAAATTGACCGAGATATCATATTTATGGGCCAACACATGCAACGGTTGGCCCATTTATACATCTTAAGGTGCAAAGCTTGCGTTGGGAAAGCAAAAATATTTGTAATTATCTTTGAAATAATCGAACCAAATAACTGGAGTAAGGGTCGAAAATCGCATGGCAAAAATGAGAGCATGAAAACAAGGGGAAAATGGAATATAAATCTTTTGGCGATGGCGGTCATATTATTCTTTACCGCCTGTTCGAATGACGAACCCAGGGCACCCTTGGCACCGGTTGCCAATCCCAGTTCGACACCCAAAGACAATGGGGTCGTCCCTCCCCCTCCGGAATTCCGATTTCTAAGGACATTGGCTTATCAAGACGGGGAGGGTTCACAGCGTATTAGCTTTGGCTATAGTGGGGGTACAATGATTCGGGAAGATTTTGTGTTTCAAGGTATGCTTGTCTGGTCGAGCCAATTCGAATACAATGCAGAAAACCGCTTGCAGGTACAGTCTATATGTGGAGCGGGGGATGTTTCCAATGACAGCGGGCTGGATTTTAACTGCACCCGGATCGCGGAAAATCGATTCTATGACTATACCCTCGGCAAATTGGACCATTATGGGACCGAAAAATTGGATGAAGGGGGCAATGTTGTTTTTACTGCATCGGTGACCATCAACCAGGATGATCGGGGCAACATCATCTCGGAACAGTACAACAATGGCCCCAATACGTCGCAAAACCATACCTATATCTATACCGACCAGGATGATATTCGAAAGAAAAGGGTGGTCTATCTCCCCGGAAACACGACCGAGGATATTACCTATGAGGTCGATGACGGCGTCAATCCTTTTTATCCCTTATGGAAAACCTATGGGTATTACCGGGAACCTGCCAAC
>JBATHI010000558.1:0-4401 GCA_049666645.1 Flavobacteriaceae bacterium
GATTATAACAGTGAAAACAGCAATGGCCCATAACCATCGTTTTCTTTGCCGGCGGTTCTTTGCAGCCTCTTGTATGGGCTTTACCAGGGTGTCGTGGCTCAGCTCATAACTGAGACCGTCAACTGTATTCACTTCCGACCGCAGCAAGCGCTTGTCTACCAAGGTGTTCAATAGCCCAAGTGATATATGGTGCACCTCTAAGATCACGATTTCCGGTAACGGTACGCGATGGCCCTTTATGATCAATACCTCTTCGATCAACTCTATCGCTTTTCCCCGATCCGATCTGGGCAAGCCCGCAATTATCTTTTTGTAATGATTTTTGAAAATGTCCTCGATCCTGCCCAGGTCTTGGTCGGTATATTCAAGTTTTGCACGTTCAAGTTTTGTTTTTTGTTGGGTCTTTCGTTTTTCCTCCTTTGCCAAAATACATGCTTCGGCATGCTGACCGATCAACTGTAGCTGAAAGGTTTCGATACGCTGAGTTTTTTTGTCCTTTAGACTACCGATGATACGCTCCAAGGCCTCCGGGGCAAAGGAAAACACAGGGGATTTATATTCTTTGCCCTCTATTTTTGCTGGTTTTAGGAGTGCTTCCCGCGCCTCCATTTCATTCAGTGGTTGCAGCTCATAAGTATGTTTGAATATGGCCGGTAACGAGCCTTTAAGTTTGTCGAGCAGATTAAGGTGGTCACTGTGCACGGAAAAGACCACTTTTAAGTTGAGCGGTTTGAGCACATGATGGATTTCGGCTTTGGTAAAATACCCGGGGTCGGCTTCCATTTTTAGCCGCATCAGCTGGCGCACCGATTTGGGCACATCCAGGTTTAGCAAAGCGGCCAAGGTTTGGCTAAATGCTTCCACCTGATTTTCGGGGAAATTGGCGAGCTCCTCAAATTGGTCGAAAATCAAGGTAATCGCCGCGCTGTCTATTTGGGTGCCTTGTATGTTTTTCGCTTGGTACCAAATGTTTGCTGTAGGATCGTCAGGGAGTTCGGCAGGGATATTGAATTTATCGGTCAAAAAACCGGAATCACTAGGATGGTTGATCAACTGGTGTAACACCAGATCCATTGGGCTTAGCTTGGGCGCGTTCTCCTCCTTTGGTGTGATGAGTCGAATGTTATGTACCTGATGTTTCTTGCGTTTTCGAAGTTCGGGAATCACTCCGGCATTCAACAAAGAAGATTTGCCATAGCCCGATTTTCCAAAAAGCACCACTAAATTTTCGAGTACGATAAGTTTGGTAAGTTCTTTTATATCGGTGTTTCTTCCAAAAAATAAGTAACGGTCTTTCTCCAAAAAAGGACTGGTTCCGGGGTATCTGTACTGTTTTTCCATTGGAAACTTGGTGTTAAGAGGCAAGGTGCTCCCGTTCATTCTATAGCTTGAATTCCTTTTTGATGGAATTGATCAATTCTTCAAAATTCGTGTCACGGTGAACTTCGGGAGAGAGTGAATTGATATCCTTCAGGATTTCGATTATCTCATCAAAATTTTCGTGTATGTGTTTGCAGGCATCATATTCCGGGCCAAGGGTTTTCGCCGCATCTGCCCCCACCATTTTTGAATTCAAATCGTCCATTTTGGATTTCCAAAATTGCTTATATTCCAATCGCCCCTTACCATCAAATATTTTTTTGGCGTCTTCCAATACAATTGGAAAGATTCGCTCGGTAAAATCACTATTTTTTTTAATCTCCATGAGCTCGAACATACAATAGTCCGATTTCAAATATTTATCGCTTATCACAACGACCACGCCCTTGGCTTTTCCGATACGCTTCATGAACTCGGTGATCGTGCCTTTGTATTTTAAATCGTTTTTATCGCGGATCAGGTGTATGTGATTCTCTTCAAGGGCTTTTTCCAAAAGATCGGCCATATCTTCGCTTTCACCTTTCCATGCATACGAGATATAGAGTTCGGTTTGTGCAGCTTCTTCTCTCGTGGGGGCCTTAATGCTTCCGTTTTTCGCCGCTTTGTAAAGGTCCTCTATGATTTCGGTGGCCTCATCTTTATCGAAAAATTTCACTTTGAATTCCCCAGTTGAGAATTTCTCGATCGTTTCCTCTGTTTTAAATAGGGACCGGTTCGTTTTCTTTTTTAATTTTTTATCCATCATTTGTAAATCCATCCACGACAACAAGAGTTGAAAATACCATTTGTCGAAACTAAAGCCAAAGAACAGCACGGCCTCTGCCTTATTCAATTCGGTTTTTATTTTGGGCTCTTCCGTCATGATCCGATGCAGGTATTTTGACAGATCTTGAAACGTAAATATCATTGAATCAAGGTCGGTATAATCACCAAAGATGTTGTAGATATAGGAGGGGTTTTTATAGAGAGGTTCTTCTGGGGCCTGATACATTTTGTAATAGTCATAATCGTAGGGAACCCCTAATTCATCAAATGCCTTATTCAGCGTTTTATCGGGCGCGGTATTTATGATAAACGAAAATGGAATTTCTGCAATTTTTCGGTATACGTCATTGGGTTGGAGCCCATCATAGAATGCATTGATCACTTTTTTAAAAACGGGGGTATCCCTAAAATCCGGGTCTGCAAAACTTAGAAATCCATCTTCGGTATAGTAGCTTACCTCATCGGAAATCGTACCGCTCAGGTATTTATTCAATTGGGCATTAATACTCGTATTGTCTTTGTTCAATAGCTGCGGGCCCAAAATAACAAGACATTTCCCAGCTTCTATGGCTTCAATAATTACGCTCAATGTTATATCCATCCCCTTAATTTCTTTACTAAATTGGTATTCTGTTATACTCGCATCAAAGTAAGCTTCCAACCAGTTTGGAATGACTTTTCAATATAGTGAAATAACCCTTCCTACCAAGGGGTCATTTATAAGTCTAAAAGAACATCTTGGCATCCAATTTCAAAAGCATAATTATTCGACTGAAATTGGAAGCAAAATTCCCGACCTATGTCAGCGCCCCATCCCCGAATGCCCTGGTTTTCACTTTTGAAACCCATGTTAACAAGTTAGGGATTGCTACCGAACCTGCCAATTTACTAAGATTTGATATCTAAAAGTATATAAACAGGTCAAAATCAATTATATATCAGATGAAAATCACATATGCAATTCCGATGGTTTTTCAGATGTCGCGTTTTATGGCGTAAAGCGGGACCCATCAGAAAGCGCGATGTTATATTTGCACTAAAATCAACTGTTAACCGGGGAGCGGTTTCATGTTGTTTTTGCAATTCGGATAAGGCTGCGGATGGATTATCCTCTTGCTTCCATATATTGATTTTAAGGGTATGCAGTTGGCATACAATTCATCAAATTGAAACTTTCTTACTGGTATTGATTAGTGGGCAATACCGTTCAACACAGTTGATCCAAAAAAATATCAATTTCCAAATTGTTTTTTAAAGCGCATCACCTCATTTTTGCTTTTCAAATAAAGCGTTAACTTTAGGGGATAATCATTGCATTCATTTGTTAATAACAAAGCTAACCAAAACCAAAACCATGAAAAAAATGTTACTTTCCCTTATGGCCGTTTTAATGACGGCACCTACCCTACTTGCGAACCTTCCTTGCGAATCCCCTGATCTGGAAAACAGTTTTCTGGGCATGTGGGGCATTGATATCGAAGGGGGCGGCGTTGGCTGGCTCAATGTACATGACGGGCAAGGGTTTCTGGACGGGGAACTCTTATGGATCGGCGGCAGTGTACTGCCCGTTTCCGATATTTATTCGGTGGATGAAAATACTTTGGTCGTGACCAGAACCAGTGAACGCGTTCTGAAAGATGCATCGGGCAAAGAACGCAAACACATCCGGACCTGGACCTTGCGGATTACCAAAACGGGCGACACTATAAAGGGTACCATGAGCGGTCCTTCTTGGGAGGGCCCCGGTGAATCGGTTTCCGGTTTTAGCGGAAAAAGGATGCCTCCGGTAGGTCCTGCACCGGATTTAAATGCCCTTACATATGGAAAGCCCATAAAACTGTTCAATGGGAAGGATATGCAGGGATGGAGGCCGATCGACCCCAACAGGGCGAATGGCTTCAAGGTGGTGGACGGGACACTGCAGAACGATCCGGTACAGCCCGAACACGGTGACCATGTCTCTTACGGAAACCTGCGTACCGAACAGGAATTTGGGGATTTTAACCTTAAACTGGAAGTCAATGTACCCAAAGGCAACAATAGTGGGGTATATCTTCGCGGCCTTTATGAAATCCAGGTCGTAGACTCATATGGTTTGGCACTTGATTCCCACAACATGGGTGCGGTCTATAGCCGGATTACCCCAAGCGAGGCCGCCGAAAAGCCGGCCGGTGAATGGCAGAGTCTCGACATCACCTTGGTAGACCGCCATATAACCGTCATCTTCAACGGAAAAAAGATTGTGGACAACCAGGC